>DMBA01000297.1 GCA_003446315.1 Ruminococcus sp.
AAATAACGCTGGGGTCGAGTGTTCTTGCGTATGACCAATTGAAAGAGAAACGCTTTGTGCAGAACATCACGCATAATAAATGTGAAGCGAAATGCAAGCGCGGCTTCCGCACCAGATCAACGCCGCCGGTGGCTCCCCGGCATTGACAAAGTACGAAAAATCTGTTATCATGTTTACAAGTCAGCAGCGGCTCAGAAACAGCAGCCGATCTGCTGCAAATCCATCCAAAATACATCATCCGTCGTAAGAAGGGGGAAACACTCATGGCAGACGATATACACAGCGGGCACCGTCAGCGCATGCGGGAACGATTCCGGCAAACCGAACTGGAAGGATTTCAGCCGCATGAAGTATTGGAAATGCTGCTTTATTACGGCATCCCCCGCAAGGATACAAATCAGATCGCACATGCACTGCTGGATACATTCGGGGATATCCATGAGGTGCTCTCGGCAACGAGCGAACAGCTCCGCGCGATCCCCGGCATGACGGATAACGCCGTCAGCCTGATCGAATATCTGCGTGCCATGCGCTGCTATGAGATGCAGGAACAGTTCAAAGAAACGATTCTGGATACCTATCCGAAAGTCTGCAATTATTTTCGCAAACTCTATGTTTATGAATCACGGGAGATTGTCCGGGCAGCATTTCTGGATGAATATCTGCATCTGAAATATACTGCCGTTGTATCGGAAGGGCATCCGACCGCTGCGACCTTCTCCGCACGAAAACTGATCGAACTGAGCATCCGCACCGGCTGCAATACAGTCATATTAGCGCACAATCACCCAAAAGGTACTGCGGCGATCTCGGCAGATGATATCGCTGTCACGCGCATTCTCGGCGACAAACTCTTTGCACAGGAGATCGAACTGGCTGACCATGTCATTGTCGGCTGCGACCGTGCGATCTCGCTGCGGGAATGCGGCGCATTCATCGGACTGGACTGCAATCTCTGAACCGGAAAGAAGGCTATCAATGGAAAAACGATCATTTCAGCTTCATGCACCGTATCAGCCGGCAGGTGACCAGCCGAAAGCCATCCGGCAGCTTGTGGAAGGATTCGAAACGGGAAAGAATCAGCAGATCCTGCTCGGCGTGACCGGCTCCGGCAAGACATTCACAATGGCGAATGTGATCGCGGCGCGGAATAAGCCGACACTTGTCCTTGCACACAACAAAATCCTTGCAGCACAGCTCTGCTCGGAATTCAAGGAATTTTTCCCGGAAAATGCCGTTGAATATTTTGTTTCCTATTACGACTATTATCAGCCGGAAGCATATATTCCCAGCACAGACAGCTACATTGAAAAGGATTCCGCCATCAATGACGAGATCGACCGTCTGCGGCACTCTGCGACCATGGCGCTTGCAGAGCGTTCGGATGTCATCATTGTATCATCGGTGTCATGCATCTATTCGCTCGGTTCGCCGGATGAATATCGCGGCATGTCTGTTTCGATGCGTCCGGGCATGGAGATGTCGCGTGAAACGCTGATTGATGAGCTTGTGCGGATTCAGTATCAGCGCAACGATATGGTGCTGGAGCGCGGCAGATTCCGCGTTCACGGAGATGTGGTCGATATCTGTCCGGTGAACACAACGGAAAATGTCATTCGCGTGGAGTTTTTCGGTGATGAGATCGACCGCATCACCGAAGTAACCTTGCTTTCCGGCGAGCAGATCGCAGTCTTGAAACATGCGGTAATCTTTCCGGCAAGTCATTATGTGGTATCCGGCGATCAGCTCGAAGAAGCCATTGACGAGCTGGAAGATGAACTGGAAGAACGTGTGATGTTCTATGAAGCGAATCACCGCCCGCTGGAAGCAGAACGCATTGCACAGCGTACCCACTATGATATTGAGATGCTGCGGGAGATCGGTTTTTGCAGCGGCATCGAGAATTATTCGCGGGTACTCGCCCGCCGGGAACCGGGTTCACGTCCATGCACATTGCTTGACCATTTTCCGGAAGATTTTCTGCTGATCGTGGATGAATCGCATGTGACGCTGCCGCAGGTCGGGGCAATGTATGCCGGTGACCGCGCCCGCAAGGAAACACTGGTAGAATATGGCTTCCGCCTGCCCAGCGCATTTGATAACCGCCCGCTGAAATTCGATGAATTCAAAGCGAAAATCCATGAAGCAATGTATGTCAGTGCGACACCCGGCAAACTGGAAAAGAGCTTTGCATCGCAGACGGTGGAACAGGTCATCCGCCCGACCGGACTGGTCGATCCGCTGGTGACGGTCAAACCGGTCGCCGGACAGATCGAGGATCTGCTTTCGGAGATTCATAAGCGAACTGACAAAAACGAGCGCGTGCTTATCACGACGCTGACAAAGAAAATGGCAGAGGATCTGACAGCGTTTCTTGCAAATATGGAAGTGCGCGTGCGGTATATGCACCACGACATCGACACGGTGGAACGCATGGAAATCATCCGTGATCTGCGGCTCGGTGAATTTGATGTACTGGTGGGCATCAACCTGCTGCGGGAAGGTCTTGATCTGCCGGAAGTCTCGCTGGTGGCAATCCTTGATGCGGATAAAGAGGGTTTTCTGCGCTCGGAAACATCGCTGATCCAGACGATCGGACGTGCGGCACGAAACGCACACGGCGAGGTCATCATGTATGCAGATGAAGTGACCGGCAGTATGGAGCGTGCACTGATGGAAACAGAGCGCCGCCGCGCTTTGCAGATCGCCTATAACGAAGAACACGGCATCATCCCGCAGACAATCATCAAGGATGTGCGTGAGGTGCTGGAGATCTCCACGAAGGAGAAGACCGAACAGAAGGTAACAAAGAAGATGAGCCGTCAGGAACGGGAAGCACTGATCGAGGAGCTGACCGCCCAGATGAAAGAAGCAGCGCGGCTGCTGGAATTTGAACATGCGGCATATCTGCGTGACAAGATCAAGGAGTTGCAAAAATGAATACCGTAACCATCCAACTCATTCGCCCGACACCCGAACTGGAACAGCAGGCACTCGCCTACCGTCAGGCGCATTTTGATGCAGGAGAGAAGATCATCAACGGCAGCGAACTGCTCGATCAGACCGATTCTTATGCGGACTGGTGCGCATCGGTCGCAGCGAATACCAAACGGGAAACCGTCAATCCCAACTGGGTGCTGACGGATACGTTCTTTGCACTGGACGAATCCGGTCAGATCATCGGCATCATCGACCTGCGCCACGAGCTGAACGATTTCCTCAAGGATTTCGGCAACTGCGGCTACAGCGTCCACCCTGCGCACCGCTGCAAGGGTTATGCAACCGAAATGCTGCGGCAGATCTGCGGCATCGCAAAGGCTTCCGGCATGACCGAACTGCATCTTTCGGTGGAACGAAGCAATCTGCCGTCTGTGCGCACGATCGAGAAAAACGGCGGCAAATATGAGCGCAGCTTTACATTTGAGGGTATGCCTGCTGACATTTACAGAATTACATTGTGAGAGGAGTACTGAAAATGGAAGAACGCGGAAAAAAGAAAACATCTCTGATAATCGCAATTGCGATTACCGTTCTGCTTGCGATACTTCTTCTCGGCTGGTTCCTGATTCCGAACAGAACAAAGCGCTGGCTATACGGCAAATTTTATACCGGACCGCATCTGCGCTGCGAGGTCATCCTGACGGCAGACGGACAGCCTGTTTCGCTTGATGCTTCATCTGTTTCCGCACTGGAGCTGGACAACAGAGAGCTGAACACGATCTCCGTGTTTGAGCAGACCGACACCGGCTGCAAAGTGCGCTGCAAGGGCGGCGAATACGGTCAGCAGCCGTTTCAGTTCACATTTCAGGCAGCCGGCATGACAGAACCGCTGGCTGTCACAGTCACGCCGATTGTGGGTGACAACTGGGAAATATCGGATGTCACAGTGACAATTGATGCAGACACGGCAGCAAAAACAATCAAATGGTCTTCCGTCATGCTGAACGGCAAGGAAGAATACGACAGAAGCGGTGAATTGACTTTTGAAGAAGCAGCAGCCGGCGGAATCCGTTTCAGCAACATCTGAGGTGCAGTATGCATACATGGAGTAAAATGCGCAAAAAACTGGAAACCGAATACCTTGCAGAATCGCTGCGCGGGCATCTGACCTATTTTGTCACGAACTATCACAAAACGCATGACAGGGACGAAGGCAGAGCAGCGGTCCGGCTGGACGGCTGCGAGATCATCAAAAGCAATTTCTTCGATCATATGGATCTGGTCTGGGATTACTATTACAATCAGCTCCCGCAGGATCTGCCCTATCCGGAAAGCTGGCAGCAGGCAAAACAGATCGCATTCCGCGCCGGTGAATTCTATCAGAAGGATTTTTACCGTGCTTTTGAGATCTTTGACAATCAGAGCATTTCCGAGAGCCTTGTATCTGAAAATGCACTCGTGCAGATGTTTGCGCTGCTTGACCGCCGCACCGGTAAACGGACGCTGGATAAACTGCGCATTCCGATGCAGGATGCCCCGCAGTGGCTGCAAATGATCTATTGTATCCGGCTTCAGGCAGAGCATATGCCGCTGCCGGAACAGGCAAAAAAACAAACATGAGAGAGGACAATGGGACAATGAAAAAAGGCATTTTATTTGATCTGGACGGCACCCTCTGGGATTCGTCGGAGCAGGTCATCGCGGCATGGAATCAGTGCATCCGTGAGGAGATCGGCAGGCAGGAGCAGTTCACCGGCGACGATATGCGCAGCTATATGGGCAAAACGCTCGATGTCATTGCCGCGCTGATGTTTCCGGATGATCCCAAAGACGAGCAGCTCCGGATCCTGCGGGCATGCTCCGCAGCAGAATATGCCTATCTGGAAACGCATCACCCGCGCATTTACGCACCGGTCAAAGAGACACTGACTGCCCTTGCAAAGGAATATACACTTGGCATTGTCAGCAATTGTCTGGATGGTTATATTCAGATCTTTCTGAAACAGTGCGGCTTTGCGGAACTGTTCACCGATTTTGAGTGTTCCCGCACAGGCGGCACAAAGGGGCAGAATATCCGGCTTGTCATGGAACGCAACGGCATCACGGACTGCGTGTATGTCGGAGATACGCAGGGTGACGCAGATGCCGCAAAGGAAGCGGATGTCCCGTTTTTGCATGCTGCATACGGCTTCGGCACGGCAGATGCGTGCGCGGCGGCACTGCATAGCTTTGCAGAACTGCCGGAAGCAGTCAAATCTATCATTTGAAAGGAAACAATATTATGGAACACGCAGGAAAAGTAACCTTTATGAATCAGGAATACCAGAATGAGAAGACCGGCGAAAAGGTACGCGGCATCACAGTCATCGTGGACGGTGCCTTCAAGCTGGTGCTGGATAAGCTCATCTCGGAAAGCCCGAATCCGGATGAGATGAACTATACCAAAGTGATTCAGGAAGCATTGTTCCGCGGCATCAATGAGCTGATCGGTGACAATCAGAAGAAAAAGGCAGAACAGACCGAAAAACAGTAATCTGCAAACCGAACCGGAAAGGGGGCGGAACCATGGAGCCGTTTGTGCATCTGCATGTGCATACAGAATATTCGCTGCTGGACGGCGCATGCCGGATCGACCGCATGATGGAGCGCGTCAGGGAGAACGGTCAGACAGCCATTGCCATCACGGATCACGGTGTCATGTACGGCGCGATCGTGTTCTATCAGGCAGCAAAAGCCGCCGGCATCCATCCGGTGATCGGCTGTGAGATCTATATGGCACCGCGCAGCCGGTTTGACAAGACCCCCACAGACCGCAGTTCATATCATCTGACGCTGCTCTGTGAGAATATGCAGGGCTATCAGAATCTGCTGCAAATCGTATCCAAAGCGAGCATCGAAGGCTTTTACGGCAAACCGCGTGCCGACCGTGACCTGCTGGAACAGCATCATGCCGGATTGATCGCACTCTCCGGCTGCATGAACGGCGAGATCGCACGGCTGCTCCTCAACGATCAGTATGAAGCGGCAAAACAGGCAGCCCTGCGCGATGCAAAGCTGTTCGGGGAAGGGCATTATTATCTGGAGATCCAGAACCACGGCATGAAAGAGGATCTGCAAATCTTACATGGCATCCGGCGGCTCTCTGCCGAAACAGGCATACCGCTTGCCGCGACAAATGATGCGCATTATCTCACACAGCAGGATGCCGAACTGCAAAAGCTGCTGGTCTGCATCCAGACCGGTACCTCTATGAGTGCACCCTCTGCAATGGTACTGCCGAACGATCAGTTTTATCTGAAATCGACCGCAGAAATGAATGCCCTTTTTGCCGATTATCCCGAAGCACTGCGGAATACGGCGGAGATCGCACAGCGCTGTCAGGTCGAATTTGAATTCGGGAAGATCCGTCTGCCGCGTTACCGTGCAGAAGGGGTCACAGATACAGCGCAGTATTTCCGGCAGCTCTGTGAAGAAGGACTGCACCGCAGATACGGCGCACAGCCATCCGAAGAAGCCGTGCAGCGTCTGGAATATGAATATGATGTGATTGCCCGCATGGGATATATTGACTATTATCTGATCGTGTGGGATTTCGTGCATTATGCGAAAAAACATGATATTCCGGTCGGCCCCGGACGCGGATCGGGCGCAGGCAGTCTTTGTGCATATTGCATCGGCATCACGGATATTGACCCGCTGAAAAACGGCTTGCTCTTTGAGCGTTTCCTGAATCCGGAGCGTGTGAGCATGCCGGATTTTGATATTGACTTCTGCATTGAGGGCAGACAGCGCGTCATTGATTATGTCACGCGGCGATACGGCGAAGACCATGTGGCGCAGATCATCGCCTTTGATACGCTGAAAGCGCGGGCAGCCGTGCGGGATACCGGCAGAGCACTGGATCTGCCCTATGCGCTTTGTGATAAAACGGCAAAAGCGATCCCCTCGGATTTCCGCATCACACTGAAACGGGCACTGGAAGAATCCGAAGACCTGCGCAAACTCCGGGATGAAGACCCGCAGGTCAGGCGTTTGCTGGAGCTTGCGATCCGGCTTGAGGGCATGCCGCGCCATGCGTCTACACATGCAGCCGGTGTAGTGATCTCGGCTGTACCGGTCGCAGAACAAGTGCCCTTGCAGCGCAATGATGATGCCATCGTCACGCAATATACGATGACGGTTCTGGAACAGCTTGGTCTTTTGAAAATGGATTTTCTCGGATTGCGCAACCTGACGGTCATCCGCGAAACAGAGCGCAATATCCAGAAGCGCAAACCGGAATTCACCGTCGCAGGCATCCCTGAAGATGATCCGGCAGTCTTCCGGATGCTCTCCAAAGGTGACAGCATCGGCGTTTTCCAGATGGAATCGGACGGGCTGCGGCGTGTGCTGGTGCAGATGCAGCCGACCTGCATTCCCGATCTGACGGCAGTGATCTCGCTTTACCGTCCCGGCCCGATGGATTCGATCCCGCAGTATCTGGAAGCGCGGCGCGATCCGGAAAAAGTGCATTATGACCATCCCCTGCTGGAACCGATCCTGAAAGAAACATTCGGCTGCATCGTCTATCAGGAGCAGGTCATGGAGATCTGCCGCAGCCTTGCGGGTTATTCTTACGGCAGAGCCGATCTGGTGCGGCGTGCCATGGCGAAGAAAAAGCATGATGTGATGGAAAAGGAGCGTGCGGTCTTTGTATCCGGCAATGAGGCATGCTGCGGCGCAGTTGCAAACGGCGTTCCGGCAGAGGTTGCAAATGCCATTTTTGACCGTATGGCAGCCTTTGCAAGTTATGCGTTCAACAAATCCCATGCGGCGGCATATGCGCGTGTTGCATATGAAACGGCATATCTGAAATGCCGCTTTCCGCATGAATATTTTGCCGCACTGATGACCTCTGTGATCTCGTATACACCGAAGCTGATGGAATATATTGCCCTTTCCGAAGCAAACGGCATCAAAGTCCTGAAACCGGATATCAACACAAGCCAAGCAGGATTTTCCGCAGCGGGTGACGGCATCCGGTTCGGGCTGCTTGCGATCCGCGGACTCGGCAGCCATATCATCCGGCAGCTTGTGCAGGAACGGGAAACCAACGGAAAATACCGCAGTTTACAGGATTTCTGTGAACGGAATGCCGGCGCAGAACTGAATAAACGTGCTGTGGAAAGCCTGATCCGTGCAGGTGCATTTGATGGGCTCGGCTGGAACCGCAGACAAATGATCTTTGCCTATGAGCAGATTCTCTCCGCAGCGGCAAACCAAAGCCGCAGTGTCATCAGCGGACAGCTTTCCCTGTTCGGCGGCGATATGGCAGAAGAAGCGCCTGCCATGCAGCCGGAAGATGTGCCGGAATACGATGAACAGGCGCTGCTGCAAATGGAAAAAGAAGTCACCGGATTGTACCTTTCGGGGCATCCGCTTTCCCGCTGGCGGGCACACTGTCAATTGCTCCGCATGCCGGAAATCGCAGATGCACGCCGCATGAAGCATAACACGGCAGTTTCGCTGCTGTGTCTGGTCAAGGAAGCGCGGCAGCACATCACGAAAAAAGGCGATAAAATGTGTTATCTGACGCTCGAAGATTTCACCGGCACACTGGAATGTCTGGTGTTTCAGTCGCTTTATCCTTCGGTGCAGAAGCTGCTCCTGCCGGATGCGGTGCTCTATGTCAACGGCAAGATCTCTGCAAAAGACGGCGAAGCGCGGCTGTTCTGTGACGGCATCATGAGCGAGCAGTCGTTTGCAGATCTCACGGCATCCAAACAGCTCTGCTGCAAGGTCAGTGATGCAGAATTGATGCAGAAGATCGCAGCGCTCTGCAAGCGGTTTCCGGGCAATACGCCCTATTGCTTCTGGCAGACGGTCAGCCGGAAATATCTGCGCACCAAAACAGAGAACGGCGTGGAGATCAGCAGCAGATTCCTGAAATGTTTATCCGAACTGCTGCCGCTTTCCAATTGCGCATTGATCGACAGAAAGAGGTAGCTATGCGGTTTTATGAAGATTTGCCCGCAGATCTGGTTGCGGAGATCACAGAGCATCAGCGCAGAGGGTGGGTCTCCCCTTTTGCCTGTCAGAACAGCGATGTCATACGCCGGCTGAACAGACCCACCGATGAACCGAAAATCTACCGGCAGCCGTTTTCCAAGGATGCCGACAAGATCCTGAACAGCGCGTTTTATAACCGCTATGCCGATAAAACGCAGGTGTTCTCCTTTTTCCGGAATGATGATCTTTCGCGGCGGGCGCTGCATGTGCAGCTTGTCTCGCGCATTGCAAGGAATATCGGTTCTGTGCTGGGACTCAATGCCGATCTGATCGAAGCAATTGCGATCGGGCATGATATGGGTCATACCCCCTTCGGACATGCCGGCGAACATGCTCTGCATCAGCTTTATCACGCAGAAACCGGCAGATGCTTCCGGCACAATCTGCACAGTGTCCGTGTGCTGGATACGATCATCCCCTATAACATTTCCCTGCAAACGCTGGACGGCATCGTGTGTCATAACGGCGAGCTGCCGATGGCGGAATATTATCCGCAGCCAATGACATCCTTTGCAGATTTTGATGCACGGATGCAGGCATGTATTCTGGATGAAGACGGCGATAAAAAGCTGGTTCCGGGCACATTGGAAGGCTGTCTGGTGCGCATCTGCGATATGCTGGCATATCTCGGCAAAGACCGTCAGGATGCCGTGCGTGCCCATCTGATCCCGGATGAAAATATTTTTTCGCAAACGATCGTCGGGAAAACGAATGCGGAAATGATCAACAATCTGGAAGTCAATCTGATCGCCAACAGCTACGGAAAGCCGTATCTGAAATTTGATGCAGCGCATTTTTCCGCCATGAAACAGCTCAAGCAGGAAAATTATGAGCGCATTTATCTGCGGGAAGCCGTACAGAAACAGGTGCGGGAAAGCGTTGTCCCGATGATGGAACAGATGTACCGGCAGATCTATGCAGATGCCGTTTCCCGCAGCAAAACATCGTGTCTGTATCAGCATCATATTGCAGCGGTGCTCGAAAAGCAGCGGTGGTATCCCACAGAGCATTCTTATGCTGACAGCGACCCGCATGATCTGACGATGGATTTCATCGCCGCAATGACCGATGATTACTTCGTGGATTATTACAATTATCTCTTTCCGCACAGCAAATACCGCATTTCTTATATCGGATATTTTGACGAAATGTGAAAAATCCTGCGTTTTGAACGAAAACCGCATGCGCTGCCGCATTTTTTGGGGAATTAAAGAAATCTTATGATTTTTGACTTGCATTCTGTCTGCGCACATGCTATAATATAATGTGGTAAATTTCCAGTTTGAGAACACGAAGGAAGGACAGGAATTCATGTCAGATTATCAAAAAATATTGGTTGTCATTCCGTCGCTGGATCCGGATGACCGGTTGATCGAGGTCATCAAAGGCGTACAGGAAAAAGGCTTCACAGATATTCTCCTTGTGGATGACGGTTCGGCAGACGAGAACCAGCATTTCTTCGAGGAAGGCAAAGCACTCGGCTGCGAACTGCTGCATCACGGGGTCAACAAAGGCAAGGGCAGAGCTTTGAAAACAGCGTTTGACTGGTTTTTGAAGAACCGTCCGGATTCCGCCGGCGTTGTCACGATCGACGGCGACAATCAGCATCATCCGGAAGATATCGCTGCATGCGTGGATGTGATGTTTCAGCAGCAGAAGGATGCGCTGATTTTGGGCGTGCGCGATTTCGATGAACCGAATGTGCCCCCGAAAAGCCGCTTCGGCAATAAGTGTACATCTATGGTATTCCGGCTGTTCTGCGGACTGAACGTCAGCGATACACAAACCGGACTGCGCGTATTCCCGCGGGGCATCATCCCCAAAATGCTGGAAATCTCCGGCGAACGCTTTGAATATGAGACAAATATGCTGCTGGTGTGCAAACAGGCAGATATCCCGCTGGTGGAACAGACCATCCGCACGATCTATATTGATTCCAATGCCACTACCCATTTCCATCCGATCAAGGATTCGCTCCGTGTTTACGGCATTATCATCAAGTTTTTCCTGAGTTCTCTGCTCAGTTTCCTGCTGGATTACGGCTTGTTCAATGTGTTTTATGCCATCTTCCAAAAGGGCATCATGGCAAATCACAAACTGTTCTTTGCAACAACGCTTGCCCGTATTCTGAGCTCGCTGTTCAATTTTACGGTCAACCGCAAAGCCGTGTTCCGCAGTGACGCACCGCTTTCCACAACCATAGGGCGTTATTACATTCTCTGGGGCTTCCAGCTTCTCGCATCCTTCGGATTGGTCAAGCTGCTCTCCGGCGTTTTCGGCTCCGGCTCCGGCATTGTGGCAGTGCTCAAACTGATCGTGGATCTGTGTCTGTATTTCATCAGCTTCCGTGTACAGCAGGCATGGGTCTTCAAACCGGAAAAGAAAGAACCCGCTGCATCCTGATAAAAAAAAGAAAGCGGGCAAATGCCCGCTGCGCCCCATAGCTGTACGCTGTGGGGTTTTTTTATATCAAATCAGTGTGTGTTAGGAGAACACAATGTCGATCTGACAGTTCCTATTATAGCAAACCAGATGTGCAAAAATTGTCAAACTAAGGCTGCCGGCTGAAATTTTTTTTGCATTCGGCATCACATATCTGCGCCCCTGCTGTGCATATGCTTGCAGCAGGGGGTTTTTTTATGATTTTGCTGACAAAATGGAATGATCTGCTCTGGCAGTGGCTGCTGCCGGTTCTGCTGACGGCAGCGGCTGTACTGTGCGGGATCCGGCAAAAAGGCAAACCGGTCATCGGATTGATGCGGATGCTGCGGGAACTGTTCGGCGGCTTGTTTACCAGCCGGACAGATGCAAACCAGCGGGGCATCTTTGCAAATGCACTTGCAGCCGCCATGGGAACGGGCAATCTCATCGGGACAGCACTTGCACTGATCCACGGCGGCGCAGGCGCAATCTTCTGGATGTGGATTTCTGCACTGCTGGGCATGTTCCTCGTTTATGCAGAGAATGTGCTCGGCATCCGGTTCCGGCGCGTACATCCGGACGGCACGATCACCGGCGGTGCACTGGCTTATCTGCGATACGGCACCGGCGCAAAGCTGCTGACAGCTTTTTTCGCATTTTGCTGTATCTTTGCGGCGCTCGGCATGGGGAATATGGCACAGAGCAGCACCATCGCGCAAAGCGCCGCTTATTTTCATATGCCGCATGCAGGCAGCGGGATGCTCATTGCATTGCTGCTGTTTGTGATTCTCCGGCGCAGCCCCGCACATGCAAAAGCCTTTGCAGCCCGTCTGATGCCGCTGCTTTGCGGCATGTATCTGATCGGATGCGGCTATCTGATTCTGCGAAACAGAAATGCGCTGCCGCATGCATGTATGGAGATCCTGCGGGGTGCCTTCGGATTACAGGCAGCCGGCTGCGGATGCACGGCGGGGATTCTGCTGCAAAGCCTCAGCATCGGATTGCGGCGCGGTATTTTTTCAAATGAAGCAGGACTCGGCAGCTCTGCGCTGCTGCATATGGATGCGGATTCCGATGATCCGGTTTTGCAGGGAAAATGGGCAGCGGCAGAGGTCTTTCTGGATACGGTCATCTGCTGTACTGCAACGGCACTCGTCATTTTGACTGCGCCTGCGTGTCAGCCCGCAGCCTTCACAGACGCTTCTGCATTGCTGCTGCATGCCTTCTCAGCGGGTCTGGGGGATGCGGCATCTGTTTTCCTGTCCGTCAGCATGATGCTGTTTGCGTTTGCGACCATGATCGGATGGTATCCCTGCGGCGCGGCATGTGCCGGATATCTGTTCGGGAAAAACGCATGTACTGTATATTTTGCCGCATATGTCCTGCTGGCATTCGCCGGCGCACTCGGCTCCCCTGCATGGATCTGGGCGTTCTGCGATTGCTGCAACGGCATGATGGCGCTGCCGAATTTGTATGGTTTGATGATTTTGTCAAAAAAATCAAATTCAGGCAGGTTCACATCTTGACTTTTTAGCAGAAATATGATATAGTTAAGGAAAGAAGTTTCTAAATAACAATTATTTGCACAATCAACAATATTTTCTCTTGTTGAAAATGAAAAATATGAAAAGAATATGACCGTTTCTGCGATCGCTGTTGATGCGGTCTGCAAAGAACAGGAGCACAGATATGTTTGATTTTGATATTTTAATTGTCGGAGCCGGGCCGGGCGGCATTTTCTCCGCATATGAACTGTGCAAAGCGAACAAAGGACTCCGGATCGCCATATTTGAGACCGGAAATCCGCTGGATCAGCGCAAATGCCCGATCGACGGCAAAAAAGTGAAAAGCTGCATCCAATGCAAGACCTGCGCCATCATGAACGGCTTCGGCGGAGCAGGCGCATTCTCAGACGGAAAATACAATATCACCAATCAGTTCGGCGGCACATTATATGCATATATCGGCAAGCAGGAAGCGCTCTCGCTCATGCGATATGTGGATGAGATCAATCTCGCATACGGCGGCGAAGGCACAAAGCTCTATTCCACCGCCAATACCGCGATCAAAAAGAAATGCTTTGAAAATGACCTGCATTTGCTGGATGCGCAGGTGCGCCATCTGGGAACGGATAAGAACTATATCGTGCTGCAAAATCTCTATGAATTGCTGCAAAAACAGGTGACATTCTTCTTCCGGACAGAGATCGAACGAGTGGAACGTCTGCCGGAAGGCTATGCGGTCATCGCCGGAGAGCAGCGGTTTACCGGCAAAAAATGCATCATTTCCGTCGGAAGAAGCGGCAGCAAATGGATGCAATCGGTCTGCGCATCGCTCGATATTCCGACAAAATCAAACCGTGTCGATATCGGCGTGCGTGTGGAATTGCCGGCTGCGGTCTTCTCCCACCTGACCGATGAGCTCTATGAAAGCAAGATCGTCTATCGCACCAAGCAGTTTGAAGATCTGGTGCGGACATTCTGCATGAATCCGCACGGCGTTGTGGTCAATGAGAACACAAACGGCATCGTGACAGTGAACGGGCACAGCTATGAAGACCCCGCGCTGCACACGGATAATACCAATTTTGCATTGCTGGTGAGCAAGCACTTTTCCGAGCCGTTTCAGGACAGCAACGGCTACGGCGAAAGCGTGGCGCGGCTTTCCAATATGTTGGGCGGGGGCGTGATCGTGCAGCGCTTCGGCGACCTGATCCGCGGCAGACGCAGCAATGCACAGCGCATCGCAGAGAGCTTTGTCGTCCCGACCCTTGCAGCCCAGCCCGGTGATCTGAGCCTTGTCATTCCGAAGCGCATTCTCGACGGCATCATCGAAATGATCTATGCGCTCGATAAGATCGCACCGGGAACGGCAAATGACGATACGCTGCTTTACGGCGTTGAGGTCAAATTTTACAACATGGAAGTCGGGATCGACAGCAATCTGGAGACAAAATACGCCGGTTTATATGTCATCGGTGATTGCTCCGGCGTGACCCATTCGCTTTCCCATGCATCCGCATCGGGCGTACATGTCGCAAGACACATCTTGCAGCAGGAAGTATAAGGAGGACTCAATATGAAAAAAATCGGTATGCAAATGAACATTTGCCTCAGCATCACACTGAGCTTTGTGCTCACACTCATCGGCGTTCTGCGCCATTTCACGATTATCGGCTTTCTTCTGAGCTTCATCCTCAGCCTGATTATCAGCTTTGCGATCGGATGTCTGCTGCCGATGCCGCGCATCCGGACAGCGGTGTGTAAAAAAGCAAATGCAGCGGAGCACAGCAAAAAAGGCAATCTCGTATGCAGTCTTGTCTCCGATCTGATCTACACCATTCCGATCACGATCTGCAATGTATTTCTGGGTTACCGGCAGGCTGCAAGCCACGGCGCAGACGTTTCATTCCTTCGCATGCTGATCCCCTCTCTGCTGATCAGTCTGGTCGTTGCATTTGTGCTGCTTTATTTTGCAACACCGTTTTTCCTCAACCGCATTATTGCGAAAAACGGATTGCCGCCGATCCAGACAAACCGTCCGTCCGGGGAATAACGAAGCACATCCCATTTTGAAACGCAGTACAATATCATCATAACGGAGCAACCAATGAAAAATGATTTTTTAAGGAAACGATTGCTGGATCTCGCTGCACAAAGCGATCGCACAGGCAGATTCACATTCACGGATTTTCTGAATGAAGCAGAGCTTGCAGAATTCTATGCCATTCGGTCAGAACTGCCCGCCTGCGGCTTCACAATATCCGGCGGCTATGAGGATGCAGAGCGCGTCATGATCCGGTTCGGCAGTGAGGAACAGCTCGGTTATCTCGAACCGTTTCCGATCCGCGTGCTGCATATTGCACCGCTTCAGGAGAAATTCGGTGAGCAGCTTTCCCATCGGGATATTCTCGGCTCTGTGATGCATCTGGGCATTGAGCGCAGTGCAGTCGGCGATATTCTGATTGACGGAAAAAGCGCGTATCTGCTTTGCAGCGCCGATCTTTCCGATTACATTTGCAGCGCACTGGAGCGCGTAAAGCATACTTCGGTTCGTTGTCAGATCACGGATGATCTGCCGGAACTTGTCGGTACACACACCGAAACGCAGAGCATCCAGATCGCCTCTGAACGTCTGGATGCCGTGATCGCAAAGGTGCACCGCATATCCCGCGGAAGCTGCACCGAATTGCTGCACACAGGTCATGTTTTTATCAACGGTGCGGCAGTGGAAAACGGCAGCCGACTGCTCAAAGAGGGTGAAAAAGTCAGCGTGCGCGGGAAAGGCAAATTCCGTTATCTCGGCATAACAGGGAAGACAAAAAAAGGAAATCTGATCGCGGCAGTTGATGTGTTTGTCTGATGAAACGATATTGCTGTCACTTCGATCACATTTCCGAAACAATCCGGCAACAAAAAACAGCATCCGCATTTCACAAACGGATGCTGTTTTTTTCGTTTTCCCGTATGATCTGCCATGCGCCGATCAGTTTCGGCAGCGTCCATGCAGCATTCGCAGGCGAGGTAGAAGGAAGCTGCACCGCCGGGATTCCCGTCACCGGAAGCTGATATTTCTGATAGTATTTTGCAGCCGTTCCGCCGTTGACAAACACCCGCCGGATAGCAGCATGCTGCAAAATCGGCATCAGGTCATTCGGCATCACATTCCGGATGCTGCTGTCGGATGAACCGCAGATATCGCACTGACCGATCACATCCCACAATGCAATATGATTTCGCAGTAAAAACGCGGTTTTCTCCGATATTGCAACCGGTACATTTTCCTGAAATACGGCAGCCGTCACGCGCCAGAACCGATTCTGCGGATGCCCGTAAAAAAACTGCTGCTCCCTCGATTTCACAGACGGAAAACTGCCCAGAATCAATATTTCCGAATGCGCATCATAAAGCGGCGGAAACGGATGCGTGATCCGCTGACTTTCCACATCAACACCTCCTGAGAAAACGGGGAGAAAACCGCTTCGGCTCTCTCCCCTGCTCCATTTTCACTCTTCTGTTTGCCGCTTGCGTTTGCGGTATTCCGTCGGGGTGATCCCGACAATTTTCTTGAATTGATGCATAAAATGCACATAATTGCTGTAACCGCTTTGATCGGCGATATAAGCGATGCTGTAATCCGTGCTGGAAAGCAGCCGCTTGGAAAGCTCAATTCTGCTGTTGATGACATCCTGCGTGAAGCTGATGCCGAAGCAGCGGGTATAGAGCTTCTGGAAATAGCCGCGGCTGAGGATGAGATCGCGGCACATTGAATCAATGCTCCAGTCTTCCTGCGGATTGCTGTAGATGCGTTCGCGCAGGTTGACAAACTCGCGGTAATAGGGCGAGGCTTTCTCATTCTGTCTGCTTGCACGGCTCTCCTCAATTTTTGCGGCAACCGATGCAGCGATTTCTTCCAGCGTTGTACCGGGTGCAATATAGTCGCAAAAATAGCCGAAGCTCGCAGTGATCTTATATGGTTTCAGCGAACTTTGATTATAGTGTTCCAGATAACCGGAAATTGCGTAGACCATCCGCTGACAGGCATCTTCCTCATAATCCTGATAGCCGATGATTGAAAACTCAGCATCTTCGATTCTTGCGCAGCGTTCGTAAGTCGTGCAGCTATTGTTCATCGCATTTGCGAGCACAGTCACGGCGCTGTCGCCTTCGGAATGCCCGTAAGTTTCATTGACCTGTCGCAGCGAATCAAAGCTCGCATACAAAAGCAAGAATCTCCTATGTTCATTCTTTGCTGCTTCAAAGCATTCCTTGGAAAACTTCCGATATCCCTCATAATTATAAAGTCCCGTGAGCGAATCGCGGATGGACGAGAGATAAATGCGGTTATTGAATCGTTTGAGATAGGTCTGCATGCGCACAAATTCCAGCGCCGTATTGACCAGCGAGATCCACTGGCAATAGATGGGGTCATATGTATCAAGCTGCTCCCCGAAGCTGAGCACCGCAACGCCGAAATAGCGGTCATCGTGATGCAGCGGCGAGAAGAAATAGGTTGCCGGCTTTTCGCGTTCTTCATGCAGATGCGGCAGCATTTTTGCAGAAGGGAACGGCTTTGTCACCACGGCATTTTCTTTGCTGTTATACATCAGTTTCAGGAGCATATGCTGCGGGAACCCTTCTCTGCGGTATTCAGAGGGATTTTCCAGTGCACCGCCGCCTTCCCAGTCTTCGCAGAGACAGAGGTAAAACTCGCGGCAATCGCGCACGAGATACAGATGCCGCAAAATCGCGCCCATACAATCATCCAGCGTTTCAGGCTGCGTGATATTGACCCCCATGTTGCTGGTACGGAACATGGTGTGATAATCGTCCTGTTTCTCCTCAACGGAGATCTGATGCCGCAGATAATCCATATCCACGCCGCACGAGCAGCTTTCGCCGGTAATGACTTCAATGCGCTCTGTCTGCGTCAGCGTACAGGTTTCGCCGGTCATCATCTGATAGAGCTTTGCAACGCCTTGCGCACCGAGCCGGAAATTTTTCCGGACATAGCTTGTCAGCGGGATCATGCATCTGGTATCCGTCAGCGCTGCGTCATAGCCGGTGACCATAATATCTTCCGGCACACGAATGCCCATCCCGATCAGCTCATGACAAAGTGCTTTTGCCATCGGGTCATTGCCGCAGACAACACCCTGCGGACGTTTTCTTCTGCCGTCAGCGATCTCCGCGGCAAGCTGTTTTGCCGAGCCATACCAATAATCGCCGTAAATGATGCGGTCATCGGACATTGGAAGATGCGCCGCACTCATGGCATCCCGGAAGCCTTCTGCACGCTGTTCGGCGGTATAATGCCCCTTGAAACCGGTCAGGCAGATCAGATCTGTCAGCCCGTGCTTCTGGATCAGATGATTTGTAATGGAACAGAATCCGCTGCGGTCATCCATCATCAGATATGGAAACGGGCCGGTATTATCATCCAGCACCAAAACCGGAATCTTCTGCTCCATCAAAAGCCGATCGAGCGCATCCCGTTCTTCCTGACAGTGAATAGAAGCACGCAGGTATAAGATGCCGTCAAAGGACGGTAAATGCATATACTGAAACAGGTTGAATTCTGATTTCTGATGCGATGTCATATCATAATTGTTTGTAATGCAGGAGAAAACAGCAACATCCATATCCAGATCGTACGCCTGTGCAGAGATGCCTTTGATCAAACGCCGCTGCATAAGCTGTTCTGTTTCACAGACGATCACGCCGATCAACAGTCTTTTTTTCATCGGAATCCGAATCCCCCTCTCGCTGTTTTGCATGTTACAATTTATCATTAGTATAACACAAAAAGACAGTTGTGTCAAGATGTTTCCTAAGAAAACCTGCAAATCAGATTCTAAAGAGCGCAGTGTTTGAAAGGACAAAAAAACAATCCCGACCCTGCGCAAACAGGATCGGGATCGGAAAGCGATCAGTCTTTCATCGCATTTTTGATAGCATTCAGCAGCTCATCATAGGTTTCATAAGCCGGATACTGCGGATAATCCTTTTTGATCTGTTCGGTGCTGCGGAACAGGAAGCCTGCCTTGCTTGCAGAGATCATGCCGAGATCATTGAAGCTGTCGCCGCTTGCGATGGTCTGATAGCCGATGGACTGCAATGCCTTGACGGTTGTGAGCTTGGATTTTTCGCAGCGCATTTTATAGCCGGTGATCTCGCCGTCCGGAGCAACTTCCAGAGAATTGCAGAAAATGGTGGGCATACCGAGTTTTTTCATCAAGGGAGCAGCGAACTGCGTAAAGGTATCGCTGATGATGATGACCTGGCACTCTGCACGCAGCGCATCCAGAAATTCTTTTGCGCCGGGCATGGGATCAATTTTCTCAATCACAGCCTGGATCTCTTTCAGACCCAAACCGTGCTCTTTCAGGATCGCAAGACGATACTGCATGAGTTTATCATAATCCGGTTCGTCTCTGGTTGTTTTTCTGAGCTCCGGAATACCGCTTGCCTCAGCAAACGCGATCCAGATTTCAGGCACCAGAACACCTTCCAGATCAAGACAGGTAATATACATGTAACATTCTCCTCTGCAACTAAATTCAGAAACGGGAAACCCTTCTGTATACATCTATTATATCATATTATGCGAAAAAACGCAATAACCAGACACACATTTTCATATGCGTATCCGGCGAACTTTAGATCATTTGCAGCGGGGCTTCCCCGCTTATACCATATTATAGAGAAAAGTTCAATAGGAGCAACCAAAAAAATCGCGGGCAGCCGCTGTGATTATATAAATGATGATACATTATTTCGGTCAGAACTTCCGCAGAGCGCCGCACGCCGGACGATGTGTACAAAAGCGCATTACAGAAAGTGATAAAATTTTCCGTTTATTCAATTCGTACATTTTCAACAAATCCTAATATTTGATATATTTGATCTTATCCGGAAAAGCGCATGATTACAATGCTTTCTGCAAGATTGTAATATAACTGTTTGCAGAATGTACCCGATCAGCCTGCATAAACACCGCAAAGAATCGTATATTATCTGTTAATATTGATTTGTGCAAAGTGCTTGATTATTCTGACAATTTTTGTGAATAGAGCACCGAATTGATGCATATTTGAAAAAAATGTGATTTGGCACTTGCTTTTTTTCGTGTGATGTGGTATAATATACTTAATTGAAATTGTGGTGATTTTGTTTATAAAAATAGCAGGCAGCAGTATGTATCTGCATAAAAGCTCAGATCACTATAAGGGGTGTTTTTATGACTTACATGTTGGATGATATTGATGAAGCCATTGACCGGAAATTCTTAGTCACAAAGACCATGAATAATCAGGCAGAGGCCGGCACGATCGTTCATATCATGGGTGCTGAAAATGAAAAAGACGGATCTATCTCCGTTTTTTACCGGATTACCTACACCAAGCAGGATTTCGTCATCAAGTTTGACAGTCTGAAATCGTTCTGCAAGTGGGCAAGACCGGATAATTTCATTGCCCGTCATTATGAGAGTTTCAACATCAAGGAAATTCAGCAATATATCAAAATCAAAGACCGGAACTTCACCAATTTCTGTCTGCCGATCATTTTGGGCGCATTGGTTATCATCTGGGCACTGTGCATGCTGATCGGAAAAGGCTCAGGCGGAGCTGTTGTCATCGGTATTTTGATGAGCGTAATTGCTGCGGTTGCGATCATTCTGGTCTATCGCAAGACCAAACATGATGCGATGCTGCGGCTTTACAGCAAGGTCAGCTCGAACTGGGGCGTTAATTTCAAATAATGAGGCGAAGCCGTGCAGGGGATTTCTGTGCGGCTTGGCTTGTTTACACGATCAATCATGCCACAGCATAGCGGATTTGCCGCAGATATGCTGTGGCGTTTCTGCATCTGAAAAGCAGCAGGCAGATCCGCCGCAAACACGAAGGATCTGCCTGTTTTCTTTATGCAATATGGTCTTTGCCGAGAAAATCCAGTGCATTGTTGATGCGGTCTTTATATTCTGTCTGAATATCGACTGCACCGATGATCGGCTCAACAAGCATGTTTCCGGAGTGATCCAGAAAAATCGTCGTCGGCGTATACATCAAAGAACCATACAGCGACTGCAAATCGCCGTCACCGGAAACGAGGGTCACGCCGCGGAAATCGCAGTCCTCTAAGAATCCGCTGATCTTCCCGGCATCCGGAGAATATTCTGCATCCAGACACCATGTCATCACGCGGACATTTTCCGGCAGTGAATTTGCAAACGCCGCAAGCTCCGGCATCTCCCGGATGCACGGCCCGCAGGTCGTTGACCAGATATTGATGACAGTCACATCCGCTTCTGCAAAATCCGCATTGGTAAAGATGTCACCATCGAGTGTTTTGGCGGTAAAGCTGTTCAGATCCGGCAGCTCAAAAGAACCGGGATCGGCTTCTTCAGTCACACTTGCCAGCGCAGGATCAGAATCCGGCGCAGCAGAATCTGTTTCCCATTCATTCAGTGCAAGATTGGCACCGCCGCAGGCAGTCAGCAGACCGGCACCGGTCAGGAGCATCGTTAATGCATAATGTTTCATAAAAACTTCCCTCATTTCCGCGTAATCGCGCTTTTTCAGTCTGCCGATTCCCGGATGTCCGGAATACTTGTTCTCTTTTGTGTATTCTTTATCATACCACGCATTTGTGACAGTCTTATGAAAACTGACTGCGGACTCTGTGAATCTGTGCAGGAAAATGTGCATGGCGTGCCATCAGCCGAAGCGGAAACGGCTTGCAATCTCCTGCATCCTGTGATATAATGGAGATATAGATCAAGAAAGAAAGGATGATGCCGAATGCCGCACATTTTATTAGTGGAAGATGACGCACAGCTTGCACGGAATCTGACCTTATTTTTATCATCGGAAGGGTATCAGGTCACGCACGCATCCGGTCAGACGGAAGCACTTTCCGTCTTTGCATCCGGTTCATTTGACTGCGCCCTGCTGGATATCTCCCTGAATGACGGCAGCGGATTTGCAGTTTGTGCCGCGATCAAAGCGCAATCAGATCTGCCGGTGATCTTTCTCACTGCATCTGCGGATGAAGCCTGTACAGTTGCCGGATTTGAAGTGGGCGCAGATGACTACATCGGAAAACCGTTTCGCCCGCGGGAACTGATCGCCCGCATGAAAAATGCAATGCGCAAAACGCAGCGTTCTGCATCCGCACTGCACTGCGGAAATGTCAGCATAGATCAATCCAGAGGCGTTGTGACCAAAAACGGCGAGGAGATCTTTCTTTCCGCATTGGAATATCGCCTTTTGCTGGTGCTGTTTACCAACAAAGAACAGCTTCTTTCCCGCGAACGCCTGATCGACGAGCTTTGGTCGGCTTCCGGTGAATTTGTTTCCGATAATACATTGAATGTATATATGAAGCGTCTGCGCACGAAGATCGAAGATAACCCGCAGGAACCGACGATCATCAAAACCGTGCGCGGCATGGGTTATAAGGCGGTGGAGCATTGAACAGGGCAGATCAGATCACATTGATCTCACAGCTTCTGATTACGGCAGCAGGCACGGCGGTCTGCTGGTTTATCAGTATTCCTGCCGCATGTGTATTGTTCATCTGTGCTGTTTTGCTGATGCTTTGCCATTGGATCCGGAATATTACAGTCAACCGCAGAATGCGCTGTCTCTGCGACGAGATGGAAAAGGTATTGCACGGCGCGGAGCAGATCTCGCTCACGGATTTTGACGAAGGTGCTTTGAGCACGCTGACTGCACAGATCCGGAAAATGACCGTGCAGCTCCGGGAACATAACATCCAACTGAAAAAAGAACATGCATTTCTCAAAGAATCGCTGGAAGATATTTCCCATCAGCTCCGCACGCCGCTGACCTCCATGCTGCTGCTGATTGATATGATGCGGGATCCTTCCAAAAAGGCGCAGCAGCGTTCATATTTGCAGGAGTTATCCAATCTGACCACCCATATGCAGTGGCTGATCGAAACGCTCCTGAATCTCTCCCGCCTTGATGCAGGTGCAGCGCAGTTTCATCCGGAAGACATCCTGTTTGAGAAGGTTCTTGCAGATGCACTGGAACCGCTTTCCGTTGCACTGGAGCTGAAAGACATCGCCGTTCATGTGCAGATTCAGGGAACGCCGCAGCTCCGCGCAGATCAGCATTATATCACGGAAGCGTTTATCAATCTGCTGAAAAACTGCATGGAACATACGCCGGAAGGCGGCAGCATCACAGTGGAAGCAGCGGAGAATCCGGTCTGCACGCAGGTACTGATCAAAGACAACGGAAACGGGATATCGGAAGAAGATCTGCCGCATATTTTTGAACGTTTTTACCGCAATTCGGAGTTTGCCAAAAAAGGATACGGCATCGGACTTGCATTTGCACAAAAGATCCTCGCCTCACAAAACGGCAGCATCCGGGTGCAAAATGCCGTTCCGCACGGCGCACAGTTTGACATCCGGTTTTATAAAACCGTCATCTGAACAACAGAAAGAAGGGATTTCATGCGATTGCTGCATCTTGCCGATCTGCATATCGGAAAAATACTGCACAAACGCAGCCTGCTGGAAGATCAGGCATATATTCTGAAACAGATCCTTGCAATTGCAAAAGAACAGCGCATTGATGCGGTTCTGATCGCCGGTGATGTGTATCAGCGCAGCACGCCTTCTCCGGAAGCCATGACGCTGTTCAGCGATTTTCTGACCGGTCTGACAGACCTGCATCTCCCCTGCTATCTCATTGCCGGCAACCATGATTCTGCCGAGCGTGTGGCTTATCTTTCCGCCCTCGCAGAGCGTTCCGGCGTATATATTGCCGGTGCGGAACAGGCGGCGGTCTATTCTTATCCGCTGGAAGACGATTTCGGTGCCGTTACGCTGCATCTGATGCCGTTTCTGACACCGTCACATGCAAAACTGCATTATCCGGATGAAGCAGACCGGATCGTGACCTATGAAGATGCCGTGCGAACGGTTTTGCAGCATCATCCGCCCGCATCTGACGGCGGCAGACATGTCATGGTCGCACATCAGTTTCTGACCGGTGCTGCCGTCTGCGAATCTGAGGAACTGGCGATCGGCGGACAGGATAATATTTCCGCTGCCCTCTTTGATCGCTATGATTATGTCGCACTCGGACATTTGCACGGCCCGCAGCGTGTCAGCCGGGAGACGATTCGCTATGCCGGCTCTCCCCTGCGCTATTCTTTTTCTGAGCTGACGCAGAAAAAATCCGTCACGATCGTGGAACTGCGCGAAAAGGGCAATGTGCAGATCGAGACAATTCCGCTGCATCCGCTGCACGGCATGCAGGAACTGACCGGCACACTGGCAGCGCTGCTTGCATCGGAACCAACGGATGATTTTGTGCATGTCATCCTGACCGATGAAGAACCGCCGGCAGATGCCGTCCGGCAGCTTCGCACGGTATATAAAAATCTGCTTTGCGTGACATACCGCAGCAGCAAATTCCGGGAAGACCGGTTCGTGGAAGCTGAAGGACAGCCGGAGAAAATGGATTTTCCGACGCTTTTCCGTGCGTTTTATGCATTCCAGAATCAGGGTGCAGAGCCAAGTGCCGATCAGATGAAAATTGTTGAAAAACTGCTTTTGCAGCTTGACAGAGAGGCGGGTGCATCATGAAACCGATCAAACTGACCATGCAGGCATTCGGGCCTTACGCTGCACACACGACCATTGATTTTGAAGCGCTCGGCAGTGCAGGATTGTTTCTCATCAGCGGCGATACCGGATCCGGCAAAACCACCATTTTTGATGCGATCTCCTTTGCGCTTTACGGCGAAGCAAGCGGCGGTGCAGAACGCCGGTCTGCCAAGAGTTTTCGCTCGGATTACGCTGCACCGGAACTGGAAACGTATGTCACACTGACGTTTTCGCATCAGGGGCGCACTTATAAGGTCAGGCGCGTGCCGGAGCATATCCGCCGGAAAATGCGCGGCGACGGTACCACAACGGTCAAAGCCTCTGCCGAGCTGACCGCAGATCAGGGCATCCATTATACCACGATACCGGAAGTCAATGCGGCGGTGCAGGCGCTGATCGGTCTGGATCGTGACCAGTTTTCGCAAACGATCATGATTGCACAGGGTGATTTTCTCAAGATCCTCAATGCATCTTCCAAAGACCGCCGGGATCTGTTCCAGAAGCTCTTTGCCACGACCCGTTATGCACGCTTTCAGGAGCTTCTGAAAGAGGAAAACAGCGCTGCAAAACGCCGTCTGGAAGATAACGATCAGGCGATCTTATTTGCAGCCGGTCAGATCGACGTTGCCGCAGATCATGAAGCATATCCGGTCTTTGCGCAGCTTTGTCAGGATGCCGCCTATCTGCCGAAAGCCATCAAGCCGCTGATGCAGGTGTGTGCTGAATCCCGTGTGATTCTGGAAACGCAGGAGCAGGAACAGCAGGCGCTGGACGCTGCTTATCAAAAGAAAACGATCGAAGCGGAATATGCCAAAACGCAAAATGATC
>DMBA01000140.1 GCA_003446315.1 Ruminococcus sp.
TCAGCATACCGGTCACAGCGCCGATTGCAAGAAACAGCAGGATCCGTTTCAGATCAGTCTCCCACGGCAAACGCGGCGCAAGGAATAATCCTGCTGCAATTGCTGCCATTTCCGGAAAAATGATCTCACGGTCACCCAGCAGACAATATGCACCCATCATGAACAAGACTGCGCATACCGCCATCCCGATTGTCATGATACGCTTTCGATTCAAAAATAACGCTCCTTTATGTATCCAGTACCGCTTTATAGAGATCGCGTTTTGCATAACCGGTTTCTGCGGCAAGCGCCTTGCAGACATCCGATGCACGTTCTCCGCCTGCGATCCGTTCTTTTGCAATGGCGATCACGGCATCCAAAGAGGGCTGTTCCGCCTCCTTCATCCGGTCCGCACCGGCGATCACAAGCACAAACTCTCCCCGCGGCGCATTCTGTTCGTAATAGGCAAGGGCATCTGCGAGTGTCGTTTTGCGCACTTCTTCATGCAGTTTGGTCAGTTCCCTGCAAATCGTCATGGAACGATCGCCGAACGCATCCAGCATATCGCGCAGTGTATTCAGCAGTTTATGCGGTGCTTCGTAGAATACCATTGTCCGCTGCTCGTTTTTCAGAGATTCCAGATGCGAAAAGCGCTGTTTTTTCGTGACAGAAAGGAATCCCTCAAAGCAAAACCGTGTTGTATCCTGACCGGAGACAGCCAGCGCAGAGATCACGGCACTCGGCCCCGGCACGACCTGCATCGGGATATCTTCCGCGATACAGCGCTGCACCAGCAATGCGCCCGGATCTGATATACACGGCATACCCGCATCTGTCACAACCGCACAGCGTTCCCCGTTATGCAGCCGGTCTGCGATCTGCCGGATCACCGCTTCCGGACTGTGTTCATGATAACTGACCAGCGGCGTATGCAGATCAAAATGCGAGAGCAGCTTCCGTGTCACTCTGGTATCCTCAGCCGCAATAAAATCCACCGAGCCGAGCACTTCAAGCTGCCGTTCCGTCATATCTCCGAGATTGCCGATCGGTGTGCCGACAACATATAATAATCCGTTCATGATAAATGTTCTCCAAAATGACAGATTTGCGCGGCTTCCGATGTCATACCCGCACCGGAACGCATATACAAAGCCGGTTCGATCTGCAAGAAAGGCTTTGCCATTTTTTTCCCTTCCAGCAGGAATAACCACGGCGCATCTTCGGGCGTTTTGCTGACCATGCGCAGCCGTTTCGGTTCGATCCGGTTCGCACGCATGGCGCACATCACATCTGCAAGCCGTTCCGGACGGCAGCAAAGACAAAACCGCCCGTGATAATTCAAAAGCTGATACGCCGCTTTGCAGATATCATCCATGCTGCATGCGATCTCATGCCGTGCGATTTGTTTCTGAGCATTTTCAGACAGAATACCGGCTTGATGCGCCTTATACGGCGGATTGCATGTCACCAGATCCAATTGACCCAGCGGTGCGCCTTCCCACAGTTTGGTGAGATCGGCACAGACCGGCGTGATGCGCAGATCGCCGTCACTCTTTGCGATCCCCTGCCGAAGCTGGTCAATCGCATCCGGCTGGATATCGACCGCAAAGATCTCACGCGGCGCATGCATTCTCTGCATCAGCAGCGGAATAATGCCGCATCCGGTTCCGAGATCACAAACGCGGTCTTTTTCGCGGTATCGGGAGAATCCGGTCAACAGAAAGGCATCCGTGCCGAAACTGTGGATCTCGCTGCGGCAGACATACAGTCCTTTTTTCAGTTCTTCGTATTCCATATTACTCCGTTTCGGCAGCTTCTTCCAGCCATTGCCGGAAGATTGCCGCGTTCTCGTTATTGCGCCGGTGCAGACTCCCCGCGCAGTTCCTTGGAAGCCGCAGCATTGAGCGTTTCATCCGCAGTAATACCTGCAAGATAATTATAATATCCCTGTGCTGCGATCATGGCTGCATTATCCCCGCACAGTGCGATCGGCGGCATATAAAGCTGAAAACCGTTCCGTTCACAGGCAGCAGCCAGCGTATTCCGCACACCGGAATTCGCAGACACACCGCCGGAAAGTGCAATTGTCCGATAGCCAAGTGCTTTTGCGGCGGCAATGGTTTTTTCGGTTACAGTTTCCGCAATATCGCGCTGCAACGCTGCCGCAAGATCATTTGTATTGACCGTTTCATGGCATTGCTCCGCATGATGCAGCAGATTCACAATATAGGTTTTCAAACCGGAAAAGCTGAAATCATAAGGATTTCCGTCCATTTTGGCTTTTGGCAGCTTAAATGCATCCGGATTGCCGATCTGTGCAGCCTGATCGACATGCACACCGCCCGGATACGAGAAGCCCATCGCACGCGCACACTTATCAAAGCACTCACCGGCAGCATCATCACGGGTCTTGCCGACGGTGCGGAATGTTGTATAATCCGGCACCTCTGCAATCCGGGTATGTCCCCCGCTGACAATGATGGCAAGATAAGGCGGCTCCAATGCAGGATGCTCCAGATAGTTTGCAGCGGCATGCCCTTCTGTATGGTGTACCGGGATCAGCGGCTTATTTGCCATCATCGCAAGTCCTTTTGCAAAACTGACTCCGACCAGCAATGCCCCGATCAATCCCGGCGCATATGTCACAGCAACGGCATCCACATCATCTATGGTCATGCCGGCATCCGAAAGCGCCTGCCGCACAACCGGCAATATATTTTCACAATGCCGGCGGGATGCCAGTTCCGGCACAACACCGCCGTAAAGTCTGTGCTCATCTGCCTGCGATGCGATCACATTGGAGAGGATCTTTCTGCCGTCTTCCACAATGGCTGCTGCTGTCTCGTCACATGAGCTTTCAATTCCCAAGATCCGCATATTGTCCCTCCTTCAGTCTGCGGGCAATTTCCGCTTCCAGCAAATGAAACCGTTCCGGTTTTCCGTTTGTTGAAAGGTCGTCATCCGCCAGATTGCGAATGAACGTCTTCCCGCCCCATCCGTCAACATTTGCACGCCGCATCGCACCGAAAATCCGTTTCTTAAATCCCGGATTTTCCCGTTCCTGCGCGTAAATAAACTGTTTCATCGTTTCGCGTGAGGTATGCCCGTCCACCGGACATTTTGATTTGACGATCTCCGGGATCTGTTTTTTTGCATATCGGATGATCTCGCGTTCCGGCACAAAACTCAAAGGTCGGATCAGTGTCAGATCTTTGCGGGAAAGATAAGACTTCGGTGCATAGCAGCCGATCCGTCCTTCGATAAACAAATTCATCATAAATGTCTCGATCGCATCGTCATTATGATGACCGAGCGCCAGTTTATTGCAGCCGAGTTCTTTTGCCTGATCGTGCAAAGCCCCGCGCCGCATTTTCGCACAAAGGCTGCACGGATGCGCCTCTTTCCGCACATCAAACACGATCTTGCCGATCTCTGTCGGGATCACATGATACGGGATACCCAATTCCTGACAGAATGCGGCAGCGGGTGCATAATCTGTCGGCACACCGCCGAATTGCGGATCCAGCGTGATCGCTTCCAGTTGGTAATCATACAAGCCAAACCGCTGAAACGCACGCAGAGCCGCCAATAATACAAGGCTGTCTTTACCGCCGGATACACCGACAGCGATTCTGTCACCGTTTTCGATCAAATCATATTCCTGCACTGCCCGGCGCAGGTAACTGAGTATTTTTTGCATGTTCCCGCCTCATTTATATCCGCACAAAAAACGGGACAGCAGATGTCCGCCATCCCGTTTTGCAACATGGGTTCCGATTATTCCTCATCCTCAGCAGCATCATCCAGCTTTTCTGCTGCATCCTCGGCGAGATCCTTTGCAGCATCCAGTGCGTCCTCAACGCCGTCCTGAATGTCATCTGCAACATCCTCAGCCGTTTCCTTTGCATCTGTCACAGCCTGATCGACTGCATCCGCAAAATCCTCTGCTGTATCTTTCACAGCATCAACCGCATCTTCTGCCAGGTCTTCACCGCAGATACCGCAGTCCTCGCAGAAGAAATCGTCATCATCATCATCGAATTCATCTGCATCATAACGGCAGCACGCTTCATCCTGACGGCGCTTTGCGATCATAAACGCTACAGCAGCACCTGCCGCCGCAGCAGCAAACAATGCAAGACAAGTAGTTCTCTTCATAGTCATTCCTCTTTCTCCGCAAGGTGCTTTTGAAACGGATAAAACCGTATGACCGCTGCCCATGCGGCTGCAGCGATCTTCATATGGGTATTATACCACACTCACCCGAGAATTTCAAGCGTTTTTTGTTATTTTTCGAAAAATTTTCATAAAAGATTCAAATGAATATAATGGGCGTGATTCTGATGCTTTGTACAATCCAGTAAAAACTGACCTTCTGCGACGCGCTCCATTCCGATTTCTTCATAAAAATTTTCAACCATTTTGTTTTTGGCAGTCGGCAGATACTCCCCTTCCAGATACCGGAAACCGGCATCCAGCGTCATTTTCACGATCGCATCAAACAGGCAGCCCTCAACGCCGCGCCGCAGCACACGGCAGCTCATCAGCCATGTATCAATAAACAGCGTATCTGCATTCTTTTTCCTGCATATCACAACACTGATGAGTCCGTGCTCACCGAATCTGTCCGCAAGCGTCATATAGCGGGTAAAGCAGTCCGGATCCTCTGCCATTGCAGCAATATCCGCTTCTGTATAGCGAACGGTACGCAGATTAAACTGATTGGAACGCTGCGTCAACTGTGCGATGCGCGGATAATGGAACGAATCAAACGGCAGGATCTCGCCTGTCATATTCAGCGACTGCAAATATTCATCATAATTGGTAAAATGAGACTGCGCAGCGGTTCTGCTGGCTTCCGCCTGATATTGCGCCGTTCTCGCTGCATCTTCCTCGGAAAAGCTCACCGCTTCAAACAGATGCAGGGAATCCAGATATGCAGGAACCAAAGCGGGATCTTCCGGCAGTTCCGGAACGGTGACATCCGGCAGCATTTCCCGCACCAGATTGCGCTCAAACGGGTTATCATCCAGAAAAACGAAACTGTCCATGCCGATATTGAGCGTTTTCTGGATTCTGCTGATATTCTCCGCCTTATTCTCCCAGTTCGCAACAAATGCAGCAAAATCTTCGAGCCGCAGCACCATCTCCGGATGCTTTTCAAAGGGTTCTTTCGCAGTATCTTCGTTATTTTTACTGCATACAGCGAGCAGAATGCCCCGCCGTTTCAATTCCAGCAGCCACCGCTGGAGCGCAGCAAACGCAGGGCCGTCGCCGAGTTCGCCGAGTTGGATGCCATCCAGACCGTCATCACCGATCACGCCGCCCCAAAGCGTATTATCGAGATCGACAACCACGCATTTTTTCACTTTTCCGGCGAGTGCCGTCACCGTATCGAGGAGCCGCGCCGCCACGACCGGCAGCGCATCGGTACAAACTGCCATTTTCGCCAGATACCATGTGCGGTCTTCAAAAAAAGCAGATTTGCCAAGCTCTGCCTGAATCTCACTCAATGCAATCGGATACAGATTCGGATAAGCTGCGGCTGCGGTTTCACTGAACAGCAAATTCAGTTTCCGAAGCTGAAATGCAAAGGAAACCGGCGTGCGCAGCGCAAAACTGCCAAACACCGCATCGCTCTGCTCCGGGAAATCAAACATCAGGATCTTTGCCTTGCAGTTTGCAGAAATCGCCTGCCAGAGTCCCTGAAAACGCGCCATCTCCTTTTCCGCAAATCCTGCCCGTTCTGCCGGAACCGTATCAAAAAACCGATTTTTCAGTTTCTCACAGGAAGCAAACAGCAGAATATAATCCGGCTGAAACTGATACACCTCTGATGCCGGATCCAGAAGCTGTGCTTCCATCTGGTCATAATCGGCATCGAGCACTTCCAGCGGATACCCGCGGCGCACCGATTCCCCGCGAATCGCAGTTGCAAGCTGCTGGGTCGCACAGTCTCCGATGACGGCAATGCGTTTTTTGCCTTCTTTTGCTTCTTTTGCAAGTTTTTTCAGCAAAGTATAGCGTATTCTCTCCATTTTTGTTCCTCTTTTCTTTTTTTATAAATAATGAGCAGCCGGTCATCAAAACGCGGCTGCTCACAAATTTCAAGGTTCAGTTACGGTCATTGTTGCTGTTGATTCAGCAGCCGTTGTTCCGGTCGTTTCACTGGTTGTTGCTGCGATTCCGGGCGGATACATCATCTTATCCGAAAGCAGCTCGATCGTACCGTCTGCAATTGCCTTTGCATAGTCTGTCAGGCGGTCATCAAAATTGCGGTTATCTTCTTTGGATGTCATAAAGCCCATCTCGATGAGGCAGCTCGGCATGGTCGTATTCAGGTTGACGTAGTAATTATCGCCGCCGTCATTGCCGCTGGAATTCCGGAAGCCCTGCTTGATGCCGCGGCGTTTGGAAATGCCTGCTTTATCGAGCCAGTCCATGATGTATTCTGCCAGCAGTTTATCCCATGAATTATCACCGCCGGAGCTATTGTTGATCCAGATCTCGATGCCGCTGCCGGTCAGGGATGAATTTCTGTGCAGCGAGATGAAAAAGTCTGCATTCGCATTATTTGCAATATTGCATCGTTCCTGGAGTTCCACAAACACATCTGTTTCGCGGGTCATGATGACGCGCACATCATCATAGGCTTCGAATGCATCCCGCACTGCAAGACCCAATGCAAGGTTATCATCTTTTTCCAATCTGGTCTGGTCTTCGTTGGTCGCGCCGCTGTCATTGCCGCCGTGACCGGGATCAATGACAATCACGATCTCATCCGGTTTCTTTTCTTCCGGCGCAGTCGATGTTGTCACAAGCTCTTCCATGACGGGAACATTATCGAGTGTTGTCACGATCGGCTGTTCTGCCGAAAGGGAGCTTTCAGCGGGCTGCTCCTCATTCTTACTGCCGCATCTTACGAGTATCAGTATCATCAGCAGCAAAATCGGACCGAATACCAGAATCACACGATCCCAGCGGATCCTTCTTCTTTTTGCCATAGCAAATCTCCCGATTCTAAAACTGAAAATCAAACATTCCTTACTATTATAACACAGTTTCGACAAAATTGCAAGGGTTCTGCGAGATATTTCAAAGATTTGTGCGCTTTCAGGATTCTGTACCCAAAATACTTGCAAAATCGAATAGAATATGCTATACTTAATAAAAGCAGACAGACTGCAAAGGGGGTAACACCATGCTCGAATCGGCATTGCCGACACCGTGCTATTTAATAGACCAATCCAGATTAAAAGCAAATCTCACCATTCTGGATGACCTGCGCAAGCGCACCGGATGCAGGATCCTTTTTGCGCAAAAAGCCTTCTCTTCATTTCCGTTTTATGCAATGATCTCCCGCTATGTAGACGGTTCTTCTGCATGTTCTGCATATGAAGCACAGCTTGCACATCTTTATTTTCACGGTGAAAACCATGTTTGTCAGACGGCTTATCTGCCGGAAGAATTTGATGAGATCGTAAAGATCTGCGATCATATTACATTCAACTCGCCTTCCCAGCTCCAGCGTTATGCCGGACTGGCACATGCACACGGCTGCTCCGTCGGACTGCGCGTCAATCCGGAATATCTCTCGCAGCAGCTTGATGAATTTGATCCCTGTGCACCGTTTTCCCGTCTTGGCACAACGCTTGCACAGTTTCCGAAGCAGCAGCGCCGTCAGATCAACGGGCTGCATGTCCATGCCCTTTATGAGCAAAATGCCGATGCACTCGGGTATCTTGCTGAGGCGCTCATCGAAAAATTCGGGATGCTCCTGCCGGAATTGGAATGGATCAATCTCGGCGGCGGACATCATCTGACAAGAGAAGGCTATCAGACGGAAAAACTGGAGGAGATCATCTCCATGTTCCAGCGCAAATACGGCTTGAAAGTTTATCTGGAGCCGGGAGAAGCCGTTGTCTGGGAAGCCGGATTGTTTGTCACAACCGTTGCGGACTTGCTGGAAAACGGCATGCCGATCGCCATTCTGGATGCATCCGCTGTTTGTCATGCACCGGATATCACGGAACTGCGATACCGTCCGCCGCTGGTCGGCGCAGATAAACCTTCCGTGCTCCCCTATACTTACCGGCTTGGCGGAAGAAGCTGTCTGCCGGAAGATATCTTCGGTGATTATTCGTTTGACCATCCGCTGCAAATCGGGGAACGGCTCGTTTTTGAGGATATGGCGATCAATACCCTGACAAAAGCCCGCATGTATACCGGCATGCCAATGCCTGCGGTCGCTGTCAGAGAACCGGACGGTGACTGCCGGCTGCTCCGCACCTTCTCTTTCAGTGACTATAAAAACCGGTTTTGAACCAAATATCACTCCTTCGCATATGCTGATAACACAAAGCTGCGAAGGAGTGATTCTTTTTTGTCCATTCCAATATGCCTTTCTGATCTGCCGGCGGGCAGCAGCGGGGTGATTACCGATATACTGACCGATGATACCGAACGCCGCCGTCTGGAACAGCTCGGACTGATCGCGGGGACAGTCGTGCGCTGCCGCATGCGCGGGATCGGCGGTTCTCCGATCGCATTCACGGCGCGTGGAGCAACGATCGCTTTGCGGAAAGAAACCTGTCAGAAGATCATGCTCTCCGCTGATCTTTACAGCAAAACATATTTGCTTGCAGGGAATCCGAATGTCGGAAAGAGCACGGTATTCAATGCCTTGACCGGTCTGCGGCAGCATACCGGAAACTGGTGCGGAAAAACCGTATCCGGCGCATCCGGCATTCTGAAACACAATGGAACAATCATTCGTCTGATCGACACACCGGGTACATATTCCCTTTCATCCGATACCGCAGAGGAAGAAGCAGCCGGCAGAATGATAAGGGAAACGCCGCATGACTGCATCATTTGCATTTGCGATGCATCCTGTCCGGAGCGCGGACTCCGGCTGGTGCTCGAATTGCTGGAACGAAGCAGGAAAGTGGTGCTCGGCATCAATCTGATGGACGAAGCAAAGCGGAAACACATCCGGATCCATCTGCAAAAACTATCGGATCTGCTTGGCATTCCGGTCATCGGCATCACAGCACGAAAACGCAGTACCCTCGCACCGCTTCTGGATGCCGCTGAACGAATCTCTGCACAAAAAGCAGATGCATCACCGCCTGCACAGCCGCGTACACCGGAAGAACGCATCCGATATGCAGAAGCACTCTGCCGGCAAACGGTTCGTGCGCCGAAAGTCCCCCATCGCCGCACGGAGCAGGCTGACAGGCTCCTGACCGGTTCTTTCTTGAAGTATCCGCTGATGCTTGCACTTCTGTTCCTGACATTCTGGCTGACATTTGTCGGTGCAAATTATCCTTCTGCGCTGCTTTCCGGTCTGTTTTCTGCGATTTGTAACGCAGCGCAATCGGGTCTGGATCAGATCGGTGCACCGGCATGGCTATCCGGCGCATTGATTCAGGGTGTCCTGCGCGGTACCGGCTGGGTCATCTCCGTCATGCTGCCCCCGATGGCAATTTTCTTTCCGCTGTTCACCTTGCTGGAAGATATCGGGATCCTGCCGCGGATCGCATTCAATCTCGATCATTGCTGTGCGAAATGCCGCGCATGCGGGAAACAGGCACTCACCATGACAATGGGATTCGGATGCAACGCCGTCGGTGTGACAGAATGCCGCATCATTCAGAGCAAACGGGAACGGCTCATCGCAATCCTCACCAATGCACTTGTTCCCTGCAACGGCAGATTCCCCGCGCTGCTTGCGATCATCACCATCTTTTTTGCCGGACAGGATGCCGGTCATTCCATCCGTGCCGCCGTCATAATGACGCTGTTTGTTTTGCTCAGTATTGCTGTGACATTTGCCGCATCTGCATTTCTGGGAAAAACGGTTCTGCGCGGACAGCCGTCTTCCTTTGTGCTGGAGCTTCCGCCTTACCGGATGCCGCAGATCGGACAAATACTGGTACGGTC
>DMBA01000062.1:0-213 GCA_003446315.1 Ruminococcus sp.
GGTCGTCGATAAGGGCATCACGCTCTGCGACCTTCAGGGTATGCTCGATGTTTTTGCACAGAATGTATTCGGCGAAAACGTCAAAACCCGCCTGCGCCCGAGCTATTTCCCGTTCACAGAGCCGTCTGTTGAAGTGGATGTAAGCTGCTTTGAATGCGGCGGCTGCGGCTGCCGTCTGTGCAAGGATACCGGCTGGATCGAAGTGCTGGGCGC
>DMBA01000062.1:363-3744 GCA_003446315.1 Ruminococcus sp.
CGTATTGCCATGCTGAAATACGGCATCCCGAATATCAAGATGCTGTTTGAATCGGATGTCCGTGTGCTGTCACAGTTCAGCGAATAATCTGCCGCACTGCAAATATTTAGGAAAGGAACTAAAATACGATGATCGTTCCGCTTAGTTGGTTAAAGGAATACGTTGATATAGATATTACACCGCAGGAGCTGGAAACAAAGCTCTTTGACTGCGGCTTTGAGGTGGAAACGCTGACACAGGTCGGCGGGGATATTTCCGGCGTTGTTGTCGGTCAGGTGATGTCACTGGAACCGATTCCGGAAACACATCTGCATGTGTGTCAGGTCGATTGCGGCGAGCACGGTAAATTCCAGATCTGCTGCGGCGCTGACAATGTAAAGGCAGGCGGCAAATATCCGGCTGCACTGGTCGGCGCACAGGTCTATGCCACCGCAAAAGACCATGTGACCATTGAAGGTCTGATGAAGATTAAGAAAGGCAAGCTGCGCGGATTTGAGTCCCACGGCATGCTCTGCTCCGGCATTGAAATCGGTCTGAACGATGACCTCTATCCGGGCGCAGATTACTGCGGTCTGCTCGTGCTGCCGGATGATGCGCCCATCGGTGCGGATATCAAGGCGATCACGGGTCTGGATGACTGGATGTTCGATATTTCCATCACCGCAAACCGTCCGGACTGCATGAGCGTACTCGGCATCGCAAGAGAAGTCGCTGCCGCACTCGGAAAGCCGCTGAAAATGCCTGCTACAGACTACAAAACCGACGGCACAACGCTCGACGGCTTCAAGGTCACGGTCGAGGCAGATGACCTCTGCCCGCGTTATCAGGCACATTATGTCCGCAATGTCAAACTTGGACAGTCGCCGGCATGGATGCGCCGCCGCCTTGCTCTGGTCGGCATTCGCTCCATTTCCAATGTCGTCGATATCACAAACTATGTACTGAAAGAGATCGGTCAGCCGATGCATGCATTTGATCTGCGCGATCTCGACGGCAATCAGATCATTGTCCGGAGAGCTGCGCAGGATGAGACAATTGTCACGCTGGACGAAAAGGAATTCAAGCTGAATCCGAATAATCTGGTCATCTGTGACGGCAAAAAGCCGGTTGCACTTGCCGGTATCATGGGCGGTCTGAACTCGGAGATCAAAGAAGATACGACCGATGTTGTGTTTGAATCGGCAAAGTTCATGCGCGATAATGTCCGCAAAACTTCCCGCGCGCTCGGTCAGCATTCTGACAGCTCCCAGCGCTTTGAAAAGGGCGTTGATGAATTCGCAACACAGCTCGGCATGAAGCGTGCCCTGCACCTGATGGAAGAACTCGGCTGCGGTACGGTCACGGACAGCGCCTTTGCAGAAACTGTTCATGCCGATCCGACTGCGACCCGTCCGCTGACCGTTTCGATCGCATCCGTGAATGCGCTGCTCGGCATCACGGTTCCGGATGATGAGATTCTGCGCATTCTGACAAACCTCGATTTTGCACCGCAGATCGACGGTGACAAGCTCAGCGTGCAGATTCCGCCTTACCGTGAGGATATCGAAAATGCACCTGACATCGCAGAAGAAGTCATCCGCATGTATGGCTATGAGCACATTACCCCGACCTTCCTTGCAGCAGCTTCCGTCACAAACGGCGGCAGAAACGCAGAACAGAACAGCATTTTGAAGCTCAAGCGTACACTCGCTGCACAGGGGCTTTATGAAGCGGTACACTATTCCTTCTACTCTCCGAAGGACTTTGATCTGATTCGTCTGCCGGAAGATGCTCCGCAGCGCAAGGCGATCCGCATCCTGAACCCGATCTCAGAGGATCTCTCCGTGATGCGTACCATTCTTGCACCTTCCATGCTGAACGCGGTGATCCGCAATGTACGCCGCGGCAATGATGCCGGCAAGCTGTTTGAGATCGCAAAAACCTATCATGCCGAAGACGAACACCCGACTGTCGAACCGGAACAGCGTGAAGCACTGTCCATCGGCATGTTTGACGGCGGCAAGCTCAGCTTCTTCGACGGCAAAGCCGTGATCGAGTCAATCGCAGCGGCATTCCGTCTGGAATTCACCTTTGCAAGACCGGAACAGCCCGAACAGTATCCGTTCCTGCATCCGGGTATGTGCGCAGAGGTTTCGCTCGACGGTCAGCAGATCGGCTGGCTCGGTATGCTCGCACACGATCTGACCGATGCAGAAGTTCCGGAGCACACTGTGTTCCTCGCAGAGCTTGATCTGACAAAGCTCCGTCCGTATCTGAACAAGCCGGTACAGTTTGCACCGCTGCCGAAATATCCGGTCGTGCAGCGTGATATTGCGGTTCTGGTTGCAGATACTGTCATCTGCGCCGATCTGGAAGCATCCATGAAGAAATCCTGCAAATCGCTCAACCGCATACAGCTCTTTGATGTCTACAAGGGCAAGCAGATCGAGCAGGGCAAGCAGTCGCTGGCGTTCTCGCTGTGGTTCCGTTCGGATGACCATGCATTCACCGATGCAGAGGTTGACGGCTTTGTCGCCAAGATCCTCAAGAATCTCGGCAAGGAATTTGAAGCCGTACAGAGATAATATTGCAATCTTGCTCTAAATATCACAAGCCATAGTATTTCTGTCCGATCAGGAATACTATGGCTTTTTTCTCAGTACAGAGAGGAAAAAGAATGAAAGACATTTTGAAAACATGCGGTGTCATTGCAATGGCAGCGATTTGCATGGGCGTACTCACAGGCTGCGGGGAACGCCGCGCAGAACATAAGATCAAATCCGCCGCAAAGGAATATATTCATGCAAAATACGGCTTCAAGCCCCAGATCACAGATTTTTCGTTCATGCATGTGGGCGAATATGAATGGAACTCCCACAAGAAAAACGGCGGCTATGTGACAATGGAATACAACGGACGCACATTTCAAACATATCTCCTTTTGAACGATCCGGAAAACAGCAGCGATAATTATTTGCAGCAGGATGTGGATGACAGGATCACTGCATATTTTAAGGAAAAACTGGGATGTGCGGATGTTTTCGTCTATACGACATATGGTGCATATCAGATCCGCTGCGGCGTGCCGGCGGAGATCGTCACTTATGAAGATCTGATCGAAAAATGCGATAACATCGAGATCTACGTCAGCACATACGGGCTTGAACGGGATCGGATCGCAGAACTGGATGTTTCTGTGTTCGGAAACGAAACGGAGATCTATCTGGTCGATTGCAAATCGCAGGCAGATCTCAGCGATTCTGAGCTGGTTCGTTCGGCAATCACCGGCGCGGAATCTGACCGCCGCGCAGAACTCCATGACAAATTCAATGCATATTATCATTTTTATCATGGAGAAACAAAAGAAACGCTGTATTGACCGCTTATTTTTCATAGATCTAA
>DMBA01000274.1:0-1073 GCA_003446315.1 Ruminococcus sp.
CAGGCGATAGCAAATGATGGTGTTGTATCTTCATTCTTCACATATACAGGCCCGTCTGAGAACAATCCGTGGGACGAGATCGACATCGAGATACTCGGAAAAGACCCGACAAAGGTACAGTTCAACTACTATACCGACGGCAAGGGCGGTCACGAATTCATGTATGATCTGGGATTCGATTCATCTAAGGCATTCCATACATACGGTTTCGACTGGCAGCCTGACCACATCACATGGTATGTAGACGGCAAATCGGTACATACAATGTACGGCAATATGCCGAACACACCGGGCAAGATCATGATGAACACATGGCCAGGTCTGTACGTTGACGAGTGGCTGAAACCGTTCAACGGCAACACCCCGCTGACAGCACATTATCAGTGGGTCACATTCAAGGGCAGCGGCAGCACACCCTCTCAGCCTTCTGATCCGTGGTCGCAGCCGCAGGGCGACACCACGCCGTCCGGCTACAAGGATCTCGGCACAAAGATGAACAGCAATGCCACGATGGTATCGAATTTTACCACAGGCAATGCAGGCGACTTCTTTGCATCGGATGGCTGGACGAATGAACAGCCGTTTGACTGCTGGTGGTACAAGCGGAATGCTGTCCTGAAAGATAGCTGTCTCCAGCTCAGCATTGACAGAAAGTGGAATCCGAACGACAAAAACGAAAGATGGAATCCGCAGTATTCCGGCGGTGAATTCCGCACAAATAACTTCTATCATTACGGTTACTACGAGACTTCGATGCAGGCGATCAAGAATGACGGTGTTGTATCCTCGTTCTTCACCTACACCGGTCCGAGTGATAAAAACCCGTGGGACGAGATCGACATTGAGATTCTCGGCAAGGACACCACACAGGTGCAGCTCAATTACTACAAAGACGGACAGGGCGGACATGAATTCATGTACAATCTCGGCTTTGATGCATCTGAGGCGTTCCACACTTACGGCTTCGACTGGCAGCCTGACCACATCACATGGTATGTAGACGGCAAAGCGGTACACACAATGTACGGCAACATGCCGAACACACCGGGCAAGATCATGATGAACACATGGCC
>DMBA01000274.1:1133-5688 GCA_003446315.1 Ruminococcus sp.
GGTCTGCATGTTGACGAATGGTTGAAGCCCTTTAATGGCCATACCCCGCTCACTGCACGTTATCAGTGGGTCACTTATAACAAGCAGTAAGCATCATTTTGCTATCCTCTCACTTTATCCCGCAGTCGGAAGAAAGATTCCGGTTGCGGGGATTTTTTTTGCCCATATTCATGAGGGCGGCGATACCGGCAGCAATGAGGGCAGAGAGCAGCGCCGATAACGCGAGCCGCAGTCCGTTCGTATGGGGATCGGCATCCAGAACAGCGAACAGCAGTCCGGAGATCAAAACGCCGCAGGCAGTTTGCAGGAAGGTTCTGCCGGCTCTGCGGCGGGATTCGTTCCATATTGGTTTCACACGCATCATCTCCGGTATATCCTATTCGGAAGCAGCCGGAAATGTGCATGTTTATGCCTGTGATTTTGCAAGGATCGCCTCAGCGCAGCGAATGCCGTCAACGGCGGCAGAAACGATCCCGCCGGCATAACCGGCACCTTCTCCGCAGGGATACAAGCCGCGAACGGTCAATGCTTCGAGCGTATCCGGACGGCGCAGGATGCGGACAGGCGATGAACTGCGCGTTTCGGGGGCAGTCAAAACGGCATCCGGCTGCAAAAAACCGTGCAGTTTATGGTCAAGCAGGGGAATACCGGCACGCAGCGCTTCACAGACGGATTCCGGCAAACAGGATTCCGGTCTTGCGAAGACGGTTCCCAGCGGATAACTGGGCATGACGCTGCCGAACGCCGCAGATTGCTGTTTTTTGAGGAAATCGGCGAGAAGCGTGACGGGTGCTTTACCGGTGCATCCGCCGGCTTGGAACGCAGCTTTTTCAATGCGCTGCTGGAGCTGCACACCCGCAAGGACATCGTCCGAGCCGAAATCGGCTGGTGTGATGCCGACGAGGACGGCACTGTTTGCGTTATCGGCATCCCGTGCAAAGCAGCTCATGCCGTTTGTCACAACGGTATCGGGTTCGGAAGCGGCAGCCTGCACAGTACCGCCGGGGCACATGCAAAAGGTATAAACGCCGGTGCCGTCAGGGAGATGCGCCGCCGCCTGATAGCTTGCAGCACCGAGCGCCGGATGACCGGCAGCATTTCCGTAGCAAAAGCGGTCGATATCCCGCTGCAAATGTTCAATGCGAACGCCGAGGGAGAAGGCTTTTTGCTCCATCGGGAGCCGCAGACCGGCAGTCCACCGGAAGACATCTCTTGCGCTGTGCCCGACGGCGAGCACGGCATATGCAGTTGGGATGGAGCAGGAAGCACCGTCCTGCACATATTGTACGGAAACGAGCTGTTCATCCCGTATGGTCAAGCCGGTGCATTTTGCCTGAAACAGCACAGTTCCGCCGGCTGCTTCGATTTTTTTCCGCAGATTCGGGATACAGACGGCAAGGCGGTCGGTGCCGATATGGGGTTTTGCCTGCCAGAGGATCTCCGCAGGCGCACCGCAGTCAGCGAAGGTCCGGAGCACCTGCCGGATGCGGGGATTTTTCGTGCCGGTATTGAGTTTGCCGTCAGAGAACGTGCCTGCGCCGCCTTCCCCGAACTGCACATTGCATTCCGGATCGAGCTGACCGGTCATATGGTAGTGCTGCACTGCTTTTTGCCGTTCTGCGACGGGTTTGCCGCGTTCGAGCAAGATCGGACAAAGACCGGCTTGTGCGAGCACCCATGCAGCGAACAGACCTGCCGGCCCCGCGCCGATCACAACAGGACGGTGCGGCAATGTTCTTTTTGGATAATCCGGCATATGATAAGGCTGTACCTGCTTGATTTTCGTGCTTTTGGGGAGCCGTTTCAGAAAGCGGCCTTCCTGATGCAGCAGGACATCCACCGTGCAGATGAACTGCACATTCCGCCGCGCATCCACGGCACGCCGGACGAGATTCAGCTCCGCAATATCGTCTTTATTACAGTGCAAAGCCTTAGCCGCTTCAAGCAGCAGCATCTCGTGCGTAAAATCAAGCGGGAGCGCCAGATCCGGCACACGAAGCATTGTCATCACCATCCATTGAAATTGAGATCGGGGAACCACTGATGAACGTGCCGCCGGATTTATCATGCGGGCAGCGTTCCGGTTGGAATCCATCGGAGATACCGGTTCCGTCAGCGATTCGATAGGAAAAGCGGGCAGCACAGATCACTCCGCACTGCCCGCACCTTCTTCATTTTGTTTCGGAAATGCGATTTTCATATTCACTTCTCAGGATCGAGAAATACAGTCTGCCGACATACGTTCCGTTCATACAGAAATAATCCCGCAGCGTGCCTTCATAGGTAAAGCCGCATTTTTCGATGACGCGCTTGGAAGGCAGGTTAATGGTTTTCGTACAGATCTGCACTTTATGCAGGTTCATCTGTTCAAATCCGAAGCGGATGAGTGCTTTCGTTGCTTCGGTGGCATAGCCTCTGCACTGAAACTCCGAGCCGATGCAGTATTCGATCTCTGCGAAATGGTTTTTGTTATCCACGAGGAAGAACGCGATCTGCCCGATGCAGATACCGGATGCTTTCTCAATGACAGCCCAGCGGTAATAATCCGGCTCTTCGTAGGAACTGATATACTTGTCCAGCAATCCTTTGACGGCTTCCTTTGTCTCGTAGGTCGGCTCAGAATAGAGCGACTGGATCTTCTCATCGGCGACCCAGTACCGCAGCATATCGTCATCATCGGAATATGCGAATCTGCGCAGGATCAGGCGTTCTGTCTCAATTGTTTGCGTACCGGAATGTGTCAGCATAAATGAACGGTTTCCTTTCAGTCGATTTTGGGGAGCTTAGCGAAGGATTTTTCGAGTTCCTCATCGGTCGGGATATAGTTTTCGAGTGCACCGTCATTATATTTTGCATAGCCGGCGAGATCGAAATAACCGGTACCGGTCAGACCGAAGACGATGGTCTTTTCCTCGCCTGTCTCCTTGCATTTGAGTGCCTCGTCGATGGCAGCGCGGATGGCGTGGGAGCTTTCGGGAGCCGGCAGGATGCCTTCGATGCGGGCAAACTGTTCTGCTGCCTCAAAGATTTCGGTCTGCTTATAGGAAACCGCTTCGAGGATGCCCATATTATGGAGCGCGGAGAGGGTGGTATTCATGCCGTGATAGCGCAGACCGCCTGCGTGGTTCGGAGCCGGGATATAATCCGCGCCGAGGGTATACATTTTTGCAAGCGGGCAGATCATGCCGGTATCGGCATAGTCATAGGCATATTTACCGCGGGTGAGGGACGGGCAGGAAGCCGGCTCGACCGCAATAAACTTATAATTTGCTTCACCGCGGAGCTGTTCCCCGACAAACGGAGAGATCAGACCGCCGAGGTTGGAACCGCCGCCGGCGCAGCCGATGATGACATCGGGCTTGATGCCGTATTTTTTGAGTGCAGTCTGTGTTTCCAGACCGATCACAGTCTGATGCAGCAGCACCTGATTGAGCACAGAGCCGAGCACATAGCGATAGCCGTCGTTGCTGACTGCGCATTCGACCGCTTCGGAAACGGCACAGCCGAGGCTGCCGCCGGTGCCGGGATGCTCTGCGAGGATCTTCTTGCCGATCTCCGTGGTTTCCGAGGGAGAAGGTGTCACGGAAGCGCCGTAAGTCCGCATGACTTCGCGGCGGAAGGGTTTCTGTTCATAGCTGACTTTGACCATGAATACTTTGCAGTCGAGGTCGAAATAAGCGCAAGCCATAGAAAGGGCAGTACCCCACTGACCGGCACCGGTTTCGGTTGTCACGCCTTTGAGACCCTGTTTCTTTGCATAATAAGCCTGTGCGATGGCAGAATTGAGCTTATGGCTGCCGGAAGTATTATTGCCTTCGAATTTATAATAGATCTTGGCAGGTGTGCCGAGTTTCTTTTCGAGGCAGTAAGCACGCACCAGCGGTGACGGGCGGAACATTTTATAAAAGCTGCGGATCTCTTCCGGAATCGGGATATAAGCGGTGGTATCATCCAGCTCCTGCTCAGCGAGTTCGCGGCAGAAGACCTGAGAAAGCATATCAAGGGTAGCCGGCTGATGGGTCTTGGGGTCGAGCAGCGGTGCAGGTTTTTCCTTCATGTCAGCGCGGAGATTATACCATGCTGTCGGCATTTCTGATTCTTCGAGGTAGATTTTGTAAGGGATTTCGTTTGCCATGTGAATACACTCCTTCAAGATTAAATGTGGTTTTGTCAGGTACAATAAACGCTCGTCCCTGACCGTATGATGCAGTCCAAGGACGAGCGCAGAAAGCTCGCGGTGCCACCTTGATTCACCGGAAGACCGGTGCCCTTTGCGGAATACGAACCATATTCCTGACAACTAACGTATGCCGAACGTCGCAGCTTTTCCGGCGAGCCGGGCTGCGCCCTCCGCGGGCCATTCAGTGTGCTGCATACCGTCCGTTCTCAGCCAACCGGACTCTCTGTGGGAGCGTATCACACTGTTTCTCTCCGCATCAACAGTTTCTGTTATGATTATATCATAGATTTTTTGATTTGTCAAGAGAAAAATTGGGTGTGAATACTGATTGGATGCTGTCCATATTTAACGTGTCTCCGACGGATCAAAAATGAG
>DMBA01000083.1 GCA_003446315.1 Ruminococcus sp.
TATTTCCAGGTGACCTCATTCAAAAAGGAGCGCAGTGATATGACACAATGCATCGGATGCGGAAAATGTGAATCGCATTGCCCGCAGCATATTGCAATCCGGAAAGAACTGAAAAATGCAGAAAAGGTCTTGATGCCGGCACCGGTCAAATTGATTTTTACGGTTGCCAATAAAATTGCAAATGCCGGCGGACGCAGATCCGGCTGAAAAAATCTCCGATGGAAATGTGAGTATATATCTCACAAAGCTCCATCGGAGATTTTTTTATTGTTCTGAATGCTTTGCCGGTCTGTTGCCCGGATTCTGCGGACGGCGTTTGACCGGTGTACCGTCTGCATTTTGCAGGCGGCGCTTGACCGGTGCACCGTCTGCATTCTGCGGACGGCGTTTGACCGGTGTACCGTCTGCACTTTGGGGACGGCGTTTGACCGGTGTACCGTCTGCATTCTGCGGACGACGCTTGACCGGTGTCCCATCTGCATTTTGCGGACGGCGTTTGACCGGCTTTTTCTCCGGCGGTTCCGGCATATCATATGGGCCTCTGACTGCTTTGCAGCGCGGGTCTTCCGGTACGGCGGGCTTTTCGTGCTTTTCACGGAATGCATCCACCTTTTTTGCCATCCATGGGGTCAGGATCGTCACAACGGCGACCACCGCAAAAATAATGAAGAATTTCCCGATAAACCGCAGCAAAACAGGCGTGATATTCACCATTTCTTCAGGTTCCGCAGTCAGCAGACAGATGCCGAACATGCCGCACAGATCATTCATAAACAGTCAGTTTCCTTCCGAATCTTTCGTAACAAACACCGCAAACGGCGGGCAGCCGGTACGGTTTGGAAAGCTGCACTGCAAAACGGTATAGATCCGGCTGTCCAGTGCAGCGAGGTATTCCAGCAGCGCATCCCGTTCTGTAAAGCCGTTTGCGCCGCCGTAATAAATACAGAGACAGAGCGAACCGCCTTTTTTCAGCAGCCGCAGACTTGCATTCAATGCCGCAATACTGGAATCAGCATGCGTGAAGATCTCATGACTGCCCCGCGGCAGCCAGCCAAAATTAAATACAATACAGGAAACCGTTCCAGCCTGCGCATATTGTTCCATATTGGCGTGGCTGTCCAGATGCAGCTCTGCATGCAGCCCGTTTTCGGCAAGCAGCGCCGATGCGGAATCTATGGCTTCCTGCTGGATATCAAAGCCGATGACGGTTCCCTCTGCACCTGCCAATTCACACAGCAGTTTTGTATCAAATCCTCTGCCGCATGTCGCATCAATGCACAGATCACCGGGCTGCACATGCGCACGCAGATACTGATGTGCGAGATCCAGCACACCGAGTTGTCTGCCGGAATGTCCGTTTTCTTGCTTCATACATAAAACACTTCCATGTCATCGAGGCGCAGGCAGGCGAGTTTTCCGCCCGCTTCATGAAAGACCGCGCCGCAGTCAATATTGATAAAGGTATCCGTAAACAGAACCTTCGCATTGCCTTGCATTTCCGGATAAGTCAATGTGGGGGTATGCCCGAAGATCAGCATTTTGTCCTCATAGAAGCGATCATCCGGCAGCGGTCTTGCATTGATGAGCGCGTCAACTGAATACTCAGAAAGCGGGATGGCGGGATCAAAGCCCTCAATTCCGCTGTGCGTCATGACGAATTGTCTGCCGTCGGGCATGGTCAGCTCTTCATAAAGGCGGAATTCTTCCATATAAGCAAGCAGTTCCGCACGCTTTTTCGGCGGAAGACCGAGATACTGATTCATGGTGATCGAGCCGCCGTTCTGCATCCATGCAGAGAACAGTGCAACGCCGTCTTCTGTATAATAATCCATGACATTATCGGGCGTTGCTTCATCGGGAAGACCGCAGATGCATTGCAGCATGATTGCTTCATGATTGCCCAGCAGCGGATACACATTGATCCGTTCCATGCAATCCAGCAAAAGCGGAATGGGGGTATCGCCGCGATCTACAAAATCGCCGAGAATATACAGATCATCCTGATCGGAGAAATTGATTTTCTGGCACATCTGCCGGAACAGCATGTGGCAGCCGTGAATATCACTCATCACATATATCAAGCGGCGTTCACTTCCTTTTTTTATCAGGCTTTATCGGTTCAGTTCAGGTTTCCGGTGCGGAACATCAAAACAGAAAGCGCGGTCAGCGGCGCTGTTTCACATCGCAGGATCCGTTTGCCGAGCCATACGGGCTGTACGCCGTTTTCCTGCAAAAATGCGATCTCCTGCGGATCAAATCCGCCTTCACTGCCGATGCACAGTCCATATGATTTTGCATCTGCCCGGACTTCAGAAAACGAGATGCCGCCTTCCGTTTCATAGAGCACGACCGGTACTTCGATCGCCTTCATCCGTTCCGCAGCAAGCTCCAGAGAATGCAGCGGTGCAATGACCGGGATCATCCCTCTGCCCGATTGCTGTGCAGCAGCCTGTGCGATCTTTTGCAGACGGGGCAGTTTCTTCTGAAAATCGCCGGCTGAAAGTCTGGAGATACAGCGTCTGGTCAAAACCGGAACGATTTCGGTCACACCGAGTTCAACGGATTTCTGAATGATCTGTTCCAGTTTGTCCGATTTCGGGAGCGCCTGAAACAACGTTACGGAAATGGTCGGTTCGGTGCAGCAGGGGGCAGATGAAAGGATATTCAGATGAACGGCATCTGCGGTGATCTCCGCGATCTCACATTCATAATCCACCCCGCAGGAATTGATGGTCAATTGCTCCTGCGGACGCATGCGCAGGGCATATCCGATATGACGGAGATGTTCACCGGTCAGAAACGGCTGTTCCGGTGAAAAAGCATCCTCAAAAAATTTCGGCATTTTTTGCAGCTCCTTTTGCATATTCCACTTTATTATAACATATCTGAATGCAAAAAGCAAGAGGAATTTTAAGGAATAACCACAAAAACAGTGCGAATCTGCGAATACTTGACAAAAGAACTTGAATGTGATATACTGATTCTGCAATTTCGTCTGCATATAATGTGATTCGTTCTGAAAGGAGTAAAAGAATGAAAAAAATGAGCCGGAAGATCGCTGCGTTCCTTTGCAGTGTGATGACAATGACTTGCCTGCCTGCGTTCCATGCGGATGCGGAAACGCTTTGGGAAGATGATATGGGTTTCGTGGAGCCGATCTGGTGGGACTATGCGCCAAACGGATTCGACCGGGTGCGGGTGACGGTTCCGCATCATGAAAATGTGAAGGTGCAGATCTTTCAGCATTCTCCGGAGCGCGAGAATCTGCTGCTGTTTGATGCCGGACTTGCAGCAGGTGAGGAAGACAGCGATTTCTATTTCCAGATGGAACCGGGCGATTATACGATCCGGATTTTTGCAAACACGGTCAAGGACGGTTTTGTGAATACACTGTATACGGATGATTTCACCGTTGAGAATCCGGATTATTCTGCGGAGCCGCATGTCTTTGCGCAGGGCGTTTATACCTATAAGCTGCAAATGGAAGAAATCAATGAGCTGGATGATTCCAGAGCGCTCGCAACGCAGCCGGAAATCACATATGAAGATCAGTTGATGGAGCGCACCAGAGAAGTCACATTCGGCAGATATGAAAGACTGCGCGGCGATTTCGATGATGACCATGAGATCACGGCAATGGATGCACAGGCTGTCCTCAATCACTTCCTTGCATCTATGCTGGAAGATCCGAATGCGGAAGGCCTTGCAAATCCGGCACAGTTTGCTGCCTGCGATATCGACGGCGACAAAGAACTGAGCGCTGCCGATGCACAGTATATTTTGTCTTATTTTGCCGATTCCGTTGCAGGTGTCACGCCGAGTTGGTCGGATGTGAATATTCCTGATGATCTCTATGCCTGATCGGAAACAGCATATCATAACACCTGAA
>DMBA01000033.1:0-10002 GCA_003446315.1 Ruminococcus sp.
CATCCGGTTCTGCGGCATTTGCGTCTGTTTCTTCCGCTTCCTCATCTGCATCCATATCCACGCGCCGTCCTTCGGAGTCATAAAGCCGGAGATGATTTGCACCGTAATATTGGTCACAAACGGCAGAAGTCATGGAAGTATCGGTATTTTCTTCTGCCTCGTTCTCATCCTCATCCGTGAGCATAGATTTCATTTCCAGCAGCAGATAGCCGCCGGAGCAGCGTTCCTCTGCAAATTCCCGGATCATTTCAAGCTCCTGTTTTTTGAGGGAGCGTTTCGGAACATAGAGGAACTGTGCAGAGATTTTGCCGTCCGCAAAGAGAAAGCCGCGTTCATTTTCATAGGCTTTCAGGCTCACAGTCGAGATGGTGGTGGTTGCGTCCTCGATCTCATCCGCATCCATTTCCGCAAGCTCATTCTCAGAAAAGATCTCGATGGTCGAAATATGATGCGGAAAGAAAGCTGTTTCACGCCACTCGCCGAATTGCAGTTTATTTGCCGCAATAAATTTCTTATTAGACGGCACGAAATAATAAAGCATTCCGACGATCAGCGCACCTGCGGCATAAAACAAAAACGTAATATTTTTGCCCCACAGGATAAACATGATTATGCAAATGACAGCGAGCACAGCGCAAATAATCATAGAAATGCGTCTGTCCCTGCCGCGTTCGGTTGCAAGATAAATGCGATAAACATCTTCGAAATCACGGTCATTGAGTTTACTCTGCACATGCAGCAGTTTTTCTTCTTTCGCCATGTTAGCCCCTTTGCATCAAACATCCAGATTGACAGCATATTTTGCATTTGATTCGATAAATTCGCGGCGCGGCTGCACCTTATCGCCCATCAGGATCGAGAAGATCTCATCCGCTTTCATTGCATCGTCCATTGTGACCTGAATCATGGTACGGGTCTCCGGATCCATCGTTGTTTCCCAGAGCTGCACCGGATCCATCTCACCAAGACCTTTATAGCGCTGCACTTCGACCTTTGCGCCGTTTGCAGAAAGTTCTGCGATATACTTGTCGCGTTCCTCGTCACTGAACGCATACTTATGCGTTTTTCCTTTTGTGACGCGGAAAAGCGGCGGCTGAGCGATATAGATATTGCCGTTTTCGATCAGCGGACGCATAAAGCGGAAGAAGAAGGTCAGCAGCAGCGTGCGGATATGGCATCCGTCGACATCGGCATCCGCCATGATGATAACTTTTCCGTAGCGGAGCTTTGTGATATCGAAGTCCTCACCGATGGAAGTACCGAGTGCGGTGACGACCGGCTGGAGCTTATCGTTTCCGTAGACCTTGTCAATGCGGACACGTTCGACGTTCAGCATTTTGCCCCACAGCGGGAGAATAGCCTGATAGCGTCTGTCTCTGCCTTCCTTTGCAGAGCCGCCTGCGGAATCACCCTCAACGATGTAAATTTCGGTATATTCGATATCGCGTTCAGAGCAGTCAGCGAGTTTACCGGGCAGCGAAGCGGATTCCATTGCAGACTTGCGTCTTGCGGTATCGCGTGCTTTTTTCGCAGCTTCACGGGCACGCTGTGCTTCCCTGCTTTTCTCAAAGATTGAAGCAGCGATGGTCGGATTCTCCTCAAGGAAATCCATGAGTTTTTCGGTCACGACCTGTTCCACAAAGGGCTTGATCTCCGGGTTGCCGAGCTTGACCTTTGTCTGGCTTTCGAACTGGCAGTCCGTGAGCTTCACAGAGATGATCGCTGTCAGACCTTCGCGGACATCCTCACCGACGAGCTTTGCATCGTCCTTCATCAGACCGAATTTCTTGCCGTATTCGTTGATAACTTTCGTCAGCGCATTGCGGAAGCCGACTTCATGCACGCCGCCGTCGATGGTATGGACGTTATTTGCAAACGACATAATGATCTCGTTATAGCTGTTATTATACTGCATAGCGATCTCGACGGCATTATCGCCTTTTATGCCGTTGAAGTAAATAACCTGATCGGCAATGGGATCAAGACCGCGTGTCTTATGGATATGCTCGATGAACTGCCGGATACCGCCCTCATAGCAGAGCACTTCATGGCGTTCTTCATCCGGAAAGCGCTTGTCTTCGATCTCGATGGTCAGACCGGCATTCAGGAATGCCTGTTCGCGCATGCGCTTGAGCAGCACTTCATAATCGAAAACTGTCGTTTCTTCAAAAATTTCAGCATCCGGCTTAAAGGTAACGGAAGTGCCGTGCTGTTCGGTATCGCCGGTCATTTCGAGCTGTTTGTCATATTTTCCGCGTTCAAAGCGCTGGAAGTAGCTGTGTGCACCGTCCCAGACAGTCAGTTCGAGCCATTCGGAGAGCGCATTGACGACAGACGCGCCGACACCGTGCAGACCGCCTGCGACCTTATAGCCGCCGCCGCCGAATTTACCGCCGGCATGCAGCACGGTATAAACGACCGTTGCAGCTGAGATTTTCTCTTTCGGGTGGATACCGACCGGAATACCGCGTCCGTTATCGGTCACGCGGATCACATCGCCGTCCAGGATCTCGACCTTGATGTGGGTGCAGTATCCGGCGAGTGCTTCGTCGATGGAGTTATCCACAATTTCATAGACCAGATGGTGCAGACCGCCTGAACCGGTCGTACCGATATACATACCCGGACGTTTCCGGACAGCTTCCAGACCTTCCAGCACCTGAATCTGATTTTCGTCATAATCGCCCTGTACCGGCGTTTGTGTCAGCATTTCTTCATTATCCATAAGTTCGTCTCCTATGTTTGCTGTATTCTGATCCCGTTTCGGATCTCAAAAAAATCAAAACATTGTTTTCGCGCGTTTTTTCAGCGTAGAAACGGAAATCGACGAGATATAAGCAACTTCCTCGCCGTTTTCCATGCAGACCACAAAGCTCTTCGGCATTTCGGAAGAAACGTTGACAGCTCTGCCTTCCTGCTCCAGCCGTTTGAGATACATTCTCGTATCCTGACCGATGGTCGTATTTTCGAGGTCAAACACACCGATCACGGTAGTATCGTTGATTGAGATCCGTTCACCGAGATGAATATACATATTTTCGCACTCCACATGAAAATTCAGTTTGCCTGACCGCGCTGCATCAGAACGCCGTTTTCCATATCATAGATATTTCCGGCATTTGCTTGTTCCTTGCCGATCGCTTCCGGCTGACAGGTTGTCAGAAAGATCTGCATATCGCGGACGATATCATAGACCAGTTTTTGCCGCTGTGCATCCAGTTCACCCATGACATCATCCAGCAAAATGATCGGTGTTTCGTCCTTTTTCTCATAGAACACAGCAGCCTGACCGAGTTTCAGAACCAAAGCGGTGCTTTTCTGCTGTCCCTGCGAGCCGAATTCCTTCACGGAAAGCCCGCCGATCTTGCAGGAAAAATCATCTCTGCCCGCACCTTTTGCGGTAAATCCAAGCCGGATATCGTCATCCGCAGCAAGCTGGAGCTGTTCGAAGTAATATTTCTGCATATCGGCAGAAGGTTTATCGGGGATCTCGGAATTCCGGAACAAATTGGAGCGATAGCGCACAGCGAGTTTTTCCTTGCCGTCGGTCACACCGGCATAGAGCTGTTCACAGACGGCTGCAAGCTGCCGGATATAGGAAAAGCGCATGCAGGTCAATAAACTGCCGTGAGCCGCAAGCTGCAAATCCCAATCTGCCAGATCCCGTTTCCGGGCATTTCCGAGCTGGATCTGCTTCAAAACGGCATTGCGCTGCGCCGTGATCTGTTCAAACCGCCGCAGACAGCCGAGCATTGCCGGCGTAAGCTGGGAGCCGCAAAGATCCATAAAAGCGCGGCGTTTTTCGGGGCCTGACCGAATCAGTTCCCGGTCATCCGGCGAAAAGATGACGCACTGAAACTGTGAAAACAGTCCGCCGCCGCCCTTCAGCGGAACGCCGTTGAGCAAAATTTTCTTTTGTTTGCCGTCACCGCGCGCGAGATGAAACTGGATCTCCTGTTCTCTGCGGCTGTCCCGAAAGCGGAGTTTCAGGTGCATGGCAGGCTGTTTGATCCGGATATAATCGCGTTCTTTTGCGCCGCGGAAGCTCCGGCAGCCGGTGCATGCCCAGATGGCTTCGAGCAGATTGGTTTTACCCTGCGCATTATTGCCGAGGATCAGGTTCAGATCCGGATGCGGCAGCAGATGCAGCGGCTCCAGATTCCGAAAGCCTTCCGCATCGACCGATAAAACGCGCATTTACGTTTCTTCTTCGACGGGTGCGCTGACCGTGACCTCATATTTGTCCACAGTGACCACATCCCCGTTGCGGATTTTCTTTCCGCGCATTGTACAAACCTCACCGTTGACCTTGACAGCACCGCCCTGGATCAGGCTTTTTGCAAATCCGCCGGTATCGGTCAGACCTGCGAGTTTCAGGAGCTGTTCGAGCTTAATAAACGGCGTATGGATGGAAGTTGTCATTTTTTCCATGATCCGCATTCCCCTCACAAGAATCAAAAATTATCTGCGTACCTGAACCGGCATAATAATGGCGATGGAGCCGTCGCCGTCCGCTTCCATAATTTTCACGGCACGGTCGGAAGCCGTCAGGAACAATCTGACTTTATCGCCCTGCACAGCACGAACGGCATCGAGCAGATAGCGATTATTGAAGCCGATGACAAGTTTTTCGCCGGTCATATCGCAGCTCAGGGAGTCATCCACGCTTCCCACGACATTCTGGCAGCTAATGAGCACTCTGTCATCCTCAAACTGGAAGCGAACCGGAGTTTTATTTTTCTCACTGATGAGCAGACCGCAGCGATCGAGGCTTTCGGTCAGTTCCCGGCGATTCAGGAGCACTTCTGTTTTTGCGCTGTCCGGGATACTGCGGCGATAATTGATAAACTCACCGGCAAGCAGTCTGGTATAGACCGTATAATTCTGAATATCGAACATTGCATGATGCTGGTCAAGGCGGATCACGCAAGGCTTTTCATTTTTCTCATCATCTGTCAGCAAATGCTGGATCTCGCGCAGGGCTTTTGCAGGCACGACAAATTTCATCGGTTCCTGACCGGGCAGCGGTTCTGTCCGGAGCGCCATGCGATAGTTGTCGAGTGCAACGATATTGAGCATGCCGTCTGCCATTTCGATGAGTTCGCCGGTAAAGATGGGTTTTGTTTCATCGAGGGAAACGGCATAGATGGTCTGGTCGATCATGCTGCGCAGGAGATTCTGCGGGATGACCGCGCCCTGTTCCTGTTCAATTTCAGGCAGATCGGGATATTCCTCTGCATTCATGCCGGCAAGCTGACAGGATGTTTCGCCGCCTGTGATGGTAATTTTGAGATGGCTGTCCGTTTCGATGCAAAGCGGGCCTTCCGGCATTCTGCGCACGATCTCGGCAAAGAGTCTGCTTTCAGCCAGAAGAACGCCTTCTTCCTCGATCGCAGCAGGGATCGCAGTACGGATGCCCAGTTCCAGATCATAGCCGGTCAAAGCGAGTTCTTGTCCGGCAGCCTGCAAACGAATAGAACCAAGTGCTTCCATTGGTGTTTTCGCACTTGCAGCTTTTGCCACATTGGGAAGCACCTCATAGAGATCAGATTTCTGACAGGTAAATTTCATTTTGGATAAATCCTTTCCAGTGTTCCATCCGGAGACACAGCTTTTTCGCGGGCATCAGTTTTGCACATTGCACCCGCGCTATATATAGGCAGAATAAAATAAAATAAAAACAGCAGTCACAGTAGAGTCTGTGGAATTGTTGAACGCATTTTCTTCCCCCGCGATTTCTCTTGATTTTACCGCAAAAAATGGCAATCAGAAATTACCATCCTTTTCCACCCGGGTATTTTGAAGGAATCGGGAAAAGTGGAAAACCAAAGGTTACAAACACGCGAGGGTGGAAAACGTGGAAGTCACGGGAAAAATTGTTGAAAACTCGGTTGAAATTGTGAATACAGGGAGTATATTCCGGGTTTTTCCACATCCAAGGGGTGGAAAAACGCAAAAACCTTGAAAATACGATGCGGGTTTTCAACTTTTTATTCAACACCTGTTGAAAACTCGAAAATCAGAACAAACGCTCTCTGTAACGATTCTGTAAATTTTCCAATACGTTGAATTTTGGAATTTCGACAAAATTTGAACGAATCAGACAACTGCACAAAGAAGTGGAAAAATCTTGCAGTTTATTTTCCGGAACCGTCACGAATGGTTTTGGTGATAGACTCGATTGCATCACGAAGGTTGGTATCCTTCTTGATATTTTTCTCGACATACTTGACCGCATATACTATAGTAGAGTGGTCACGGTTGCCGAATTCCTCGCCGATGGAAGCGAGTGTCATCTGTGTGATCTCATGCACGAGATAAATCGCAACTTTTCTGGCGTTCGAGATCTGCTGGGAGCGTTTTTTGGAACGGATATCCTCAGCGGTGACACCATAGAGATTGGAAACTTCCTGAATGATATTCTCAACGGTGACAGGAGTCGGCTGTTCATCCGTGAGGATATCCCGAATGACGCTCTGCGCCATGGAGATGGAAGGATTGGAGTCCGCGAGTGATTTCAGGGCTTTGAGGCGCTTGACAGCACCTTCGAGCTGACGAATATTGGTTTTGAGCCGGTTTGCGATAAATTCCGCGACATCGTCAGGGATAAAGAGATCGAGCAATTCTGCTTTCCGGCGAATAATGGCAACACGGGTTTCGAAGTCCGGCATCGAGATATCGGTAATCAGACCGGATTCAAAACGGGTGCGGATTCTGTCTTCGAGAATTTTGATATCCTTGGGAGGACGGTCAGAGGTCAGAACGATCTGTTTTCCGGCAGCATGCAGGATATTGAAGGTATGGAAAAATTCTTCCTGCGTGGATTCCTTGCCGCTGATAAACTGGATATCATCGACGAGCAAAACATCTGCGGAACGATATTTTTCATGGAATTTGGATGTGTCTTTTTTCTGGCTGATGGCTTCAATCAGTTCATTTGCGAAAGTTTCGCCGGTCACATAAATGATTTTGAGGTTCGGGTCACGCTTTTTCATCTCATGCGAGATCGCAGTCAGCAGGTGCGTTTTTCCCAGACCGGACGGGCCGTAAATGAACAGCGGGTTATAGGTATTGCCGTTGCCGTCACCTCTTGCGATGCTGGTACATGCAGCATAGGCGAACTGGTTCGAGCCGCCGACAATAAAGGTATCGAAGGTATAGGCATATTCGCCTGCCTTGGTTGTATCTTCGAGTGCATCTGCGGTTTTCTGGTCTTGCGCAGCAGCCGTTGCAGTATCGTCATTTTCTTCCTGCACAATGAGCCGGAGCGAGACAGGGAACCCCAGAATCTGCGCAAAGCCTTCTTTCAGCAGATTCTCATAATTATTGGTCACAACGGTGCGCTGAAAATCCGAAGCACAGTAAAAAACAGCGTCTGAACCTTCCAGACGCGCTGGTCTTAGTTTATCCAGCCATAGTTTTCTTGCAGTATCGCCGATTTTTCCGCTGCTTGTGCAGTAGTCCTTTACTGCTTCAAACACTTCCTCAAAGGAATTCACGATTCTGTTCACATCCTCTTTCTATTCTTTCGATAATAATTTTGATGTCGCCGTTTCAACACACAAATCGGTTCAAATTTTGATGCATTTGACCGAAATCGGTGCAGTCGTATACACGATATATTATAGCATAATGGAAAGATAATTTCAAGCCGTATGTACAATCCTTGTAGGAATAAACAAAACACTGCGTTGTATCTGCGGGCTTTTTCAACAAGCGGATTCTGAACCGGAAAAACGCCGGAAGGGACGTTTGCGGAGTCAATTTCGGCATACAGGAAATGACTCTATTATATATAGTATATTGCAAGCGCCGGATTTGCACACAAAAATCCGGAAATCAAAACAAATGCCGCTGCATTTGTTATATAAATAAACAGCAATATCGCGGCAAACAGGGAATTATCACTGATTTTTTTGCTGACAGCGGAAAAAAATCTTGTTTAGCACTTGTCAAACGGATAAAAATCATGTATAATAATAGAGTATGTATTTTTCTGCAAAAGCAAAGGAGGAATTTCATGGGTACCAACCAAAAAACAGCCGCACCTGCGGCTGCCGGCGCGAAAACCGGCGGCATCAAAGGATGGCTGTTCCGAAACCGATCATACTTTCTGGCATTTTTCCTGCCGATCGTATTGATCTATATTGCATATGCAATATTCGGGATTTATCCCTTCGGCGAGCATTCCGTGCTCTGCCTTGACCTGAACGGACAGTATGTCTATTATTTTGAGGCGATCCGCGATGCCTTCCACGGCGACGGAAGCATTCTTTATAACTGGTCAAGAAACCTTTCCGGCGGTTATCAGGGTGTCATCGGATATTATCTTGCAAGTCCGTTCACACTGATCGTCATTCTGCTGCCGCGCACCATGCTGCTCGGCTCACTGCTCATCATGATTCTCTGCAAACTGGGTGCAGCATCCGTTGCATTCTGTTATTACGCGCAGAAATCCAAACATCTCAGCCCGATGCTCTCCGTGATCCTCGGCACCTGCTTCGGCATGTGTGCTTACGGCATCATTCAGACCATCGACCCGATGTGGCTGGACGGCTTGATCTGTCTGCCGTTTATCATGCTGGGTCTGGAATATCTGGTCGATGACGGACGCAAGCTCAATTATATCATTCCGCTTGCACTGATCTGTATTGCAAACTTTTATATTGGTTTCATGTGCTGTATTTTCACAGCGATCTATTTTGTCTTTTATGTGCTTGCCGGCTCGGACAAGTTCCGCCTGAGCTCTCCGCAGTGGCTGAAGGACAAAAAGAACCGGAAAGTCATTTTCTATACGTTCGGCAGAATGGTGCTTGCCACCGGTGTCGCAATGGCATGTGCCGCATTCATGATCCTTCCGGTTTACAATGCACTTGCACTTGGTAAGTTCGATTTCACCACACCGGATTACAGCTATAAATCGCAGTTCACCCCGCTGGAATTCATTGCACAGTTCTGTGTCAATCAGTATAATTCCGTCAATGTGGAAGGCAAGCCGGAAATTTATTGCGGTGTTCTGTCGTTCCTTTGCCTGCCGCTGTTCTTTGCCAACAGACGCATTCCGCTTCGGAAGAAGATCGGATACGCCGGCTTGGTTTTGGTCATGTATCTCTGCATGATGATCCGTCCGATCGACATGCTCTGGCACGGCGGACAAATGCCGAACTGGCTGCCTTTCCGTTATTCCTTTATTTTCTCGTTTGTTGTACTGAGCATGGCAGCCATGACGCTGCGCTATGCATCGTATATCCGAAAATGGGCGATCCCGACCAGTTATGCGGTGATGCTGGTTCTGCTGATGATTATTGACAAGAAGCAGTATCTGAACATGAAGGGTGCGGTTTATCTGGATACCTTCAAATCCATCGTCTGCACACTTGTGTTCCTCGCATTTTATTGTGTTGCCGTTTATCTGCTCGGCAAAAAGAACCCCTCAAAGGGCTTGACGGCAACGATCACACTCTGCCTGCTGACAGTCGTGAGTGTGGAACTGACCTACAATGCAAAATGTGAATTCGAAGACATTCACGTTGAAGTCGCATATTCCACCAGAAAATCATACCGGGAATATGTGCAGTCCGGTCGTGATATGGTAGACCGTCTGGAGCAGTATGACAGCAGCTTCTACCGTGCCGAAAAGACTTATGTCCGAACCGTCAATGATAACGCCGGTTTCCGTCTGCGCGGCATGACCCATTCCAGCTCCGTGATGAATGCAAAGATCCTTTCCTTCATCGAAGCAATGGGTTATTGCTCCAGCACTTATTATTCCAGATACGACGGCAACACCCCGCTTTCGGATAGTATGCTTGGCATCAAATATGTCTTTGACAAGGGCGATGACAACAAGAACGTTCTCAAGAAGGGCGAAAACTCTGAGATCGGTGCCGCATATAAAAAGGTTTACACCGACCACGCAAAGGATCAGAGCGAAAACAACATCAATGTCAATGTATACGAGAACCCGAATGCGCTTGCGCTCGGATACATGGCAAGCGCAGA
>DMBA01000033.1:10126-11399 GCA_003446315.1 Ruminococcus sp.
CTGTTCCTGAGCACTGCAGCCGGACAGACCACCTTCACAGAAGGCGGCGGCTTCCAGGATTGGCACAAATACTGGAACCAGATCGCAGTCACGGAGCCGTGGCGCTTGAATCAGGTTTACACCGAGCCTTACGGCGCACAGACAAACTTCCGCGAGATCAAGAAGGAAGACGGCAGCCACGCAGATGACCCGACCGTTGACCTCTTTATCACAACAGAGCGTGACGAGCCGCTTTATATGTTCTTCAAGACCGAGAACCAGAGCAAAGTCAACCTGTGGCTTGCAGACCAGTGGAACGATGATCCGTACCTGATGGAAAACAAAGACGGCACACAGGCAACCTCGCTGGGCGCATATTTCGAAGGCGATAATTACAAGATCCTCTATATCGGACAGTATCCGGCAGGACAGCAGCTTCAGCTTCGTATGACGCTGCTGACGGATCAGGCAGGCACCAAGGAAAAGTACACGATCATCAAGGACTTCTTCTTCTGCCACTTTGATTCTGATTTGTTCGAGCAGGATATTCAGTATCTGAAGCAGAACCAGTGGGAACTGACGAAATACGGCGGCAGAACACTGGAAGGCAAGATCACCGCAGGTGAGGGACAGATCATGATGACTTCGATCCCTGCGGAACCGGGCTGGAAAGTCTGGGTTGACGGAAAGCGTTATCAGGTCAATGTCACCGAAGACGGACAGACCGTCACACAGGATTTCAACACACTGTTCCAGAGCATGATCGGCGTAGAGCTGACACCGGGCGAACACACCGTCAAGATGAAGTACACGCCGCCCGGATTGACAACCGGCTTGTTCCTGCTGCTGTGCGGTTTGTTCTGCTGCTATATGTTCTATGTTTACGACAAAGAGCACAATGCAGTCTGGCTGCTGATGGCAAAGAATCGGAAGCAGGGCATTTACGAATTGCCGTATGACGAAGAACCGGATCCGGATCAGAAGAAGAAGCAGTATGTTTCGGAGAAGACAAAAGCAGCGGTCAAGGAAGAAGCCAAGGCAGAAGCGAAAGCAGAGCTTGCCGGTGATATGATTGCCGATGAGCTGAAAAAGCTGAAAGAGCTGATGGACGATGGTGTTCTGACGAAGGAAGAATTTGACGAGCAGAAGAAAAAGCTGCTGAACAAGACAAAATAAACAGACAGAGACTGCCCTCGGAAGCAAATCCGGGGGCAGTTCTTTATCCGGAAACCGAAGTTTTGATTACAAGAGAAACTTCATAGATGTACGGCGAAGCCGAAATAAAAGTTTTGGT
>DMBA01000095.1:0-14140 GCA_003446315.1 Ruminococcus sp.
TCATTCTGCATGATGCCGAGGAAATTCACCATCTGATTGCAAAGGGTCGAAAGATGCTTTGCCGGTGCAGATGTGATCTTGCCCTCAACGCCGCCCAGTCCTTCCTGAATGAGCTGCTTCAGCGACCAGCCTGCGCAGTAACCCGTCAGCATGGAAAGGTCATGGATGTGCAGATCGCCGCTGCGGTGTGCCTGTGCAATCTCACCGTCATAGATCTCCGAAAGCCAGTAATTCGCTGTGATCGCGCCGGAATTGTTCAGGATCAGTCCGCCGACGGAATATGTCACCGTGGAATTCTCCTTCACGCGCCAGTCGGTCACCTTCACATAGCTGTCAACCGTTTCCTTATAGTCCAGAATCGTCGATTTCAGGTTGCGCAGGCGCTCCCGCTGCTTGCGGTAAAGAATATATGCCTTTGCAACATCGCTGTATCCGGCTTCTGCCAGCACATGCTCCACGCTGTCCTGAATCTCCTCGACTGCGATCATATCCTCTTTGATCTTCGGCTCAAAATCCGCCGTGACACGCAATGCAAGAAAATCAATCACGGAAGGATGATACTGCTTCTGCTCTGCCTCAAATGCCTTCCGGATCGCCTCAGCAATTTTCGTGATCTCAAACTCCACGATCTTTCCGTCGCGCTTTGTCACCTGATACATCCCCATATACCTCCAGTTTTTTGATTCCTTATATGCCGCGCAATGCAGCATTCGGCACATATTTGCGTACAATTTCAAGATATTCCCGCATCTGCGCGGGTGTGCATCCGCTGACATCGTTTCCGATCAGGCTGCCGCTGTCCCGGAATTGCTGCAAATAATATGCCCTTGCGCCGCAAATCCATTTGCCGATCTTTTCAAAATCTTCCGCTGTGTGATACGCCTGTATCACCGTTGTCCGGAATTCATATGCGATCTCCGTCTGCTGCATGAGATACCGGACACTTTTCTGCACCGCATCCGCCCCGAACTGCTCTGTCCCGACCGTTACGGCGTATTTTTCGATGCAGTTTTTGATATCCATTGCAACCGCATTGACCATGCCCGTTTCGCAAAGCGCCTGCAAGCGCTCCGGCATTGTGCCGTTCGTATCCAGCTTGATGAGAAAGCCCATTTCATGGATCGGCTCCAGAAACGCGGCGAGATCCGGCTGCAAAAGCGGTTCGCCGCCGGTGATGCATACGCCGTCCAGCAAGCCTTTGCGCTTCTCCAGAAAGGCATAAACCGCCTCTGCCGGCATCCCTTCTGAAAAGGATCCGGTCACAAGTCCGGCGTTGTGGCAGTAAGGACAGCGTAAATTACAACCCCATGTAAACACGGTGCATGCCGTTTTGCCGGGGTAATCCAGTAAAGTCAATTTTTGCAATCCGGCAATTTTCACGCATACACCCCATTTTCATATAGTTTGTATTATATTTTTACTGTCTTCGGAAGAAATACTGCCGGTATAATCCGCATATTCCTTCCGAAACACTAGATATAGTGTGCCCCTTAAAATAAACACACAATGCCTTGTGTCGATTCATATTGTATCAGGTTTTCCGCAGTTTGTCAAGAGTAATCCTCCATATTTTTTTCTTTTACAAAATATAGATGTGCATTTTCCGCGCTGACATGTGCTTTTCCGGATATGTAGAAAAACACGCCGAAATTCCGGCTTTGTTTTGTCATGCCGCCCGATTCCGCGGAATAAGCCCTTGACAACTCCCCGGATTTATGGTATAATGGTCTTATTACGAAAACAACTGTCCGTCACTGGCGGAAGGTACGGGAGGCTGAACAGATCCGTGTCCGATCAGACAAAGAACTGGGTTGTCGTCGATACTGCCGTTTTACCGGAAGTGATCCTCAAGACCCTCACTGTCAAGCGAATGCTTGCTAACCGCGAGGAACGCAGCTCCTCATCGGCATGCCGTGCTGTCGGTATTTCCCGCAGCGCTTTTTATAAGTACCGCGATTCGGTCTTTATCTATGAAGAACAAATGCGGGAACATATCTTTACGCTGTATCTCCTGCTGCATGACGAATCCGGCGTGCTCTCCGGTGTGCTCCATACGCTGACCGATGCAAAAGCCAATGTCCTCACGCTCAATCAAAGCATCCCTGTGGACGGCGCTGCGACTGTCACGGTCACGTTCCGGCTTCAGGATTCTGCGCAGGTTTCGGCGCTTTGCAGCACGCTCGCCGAGCGTAAGGGCGTTGTTGAAGTACGGCTGCTGTCCGGCTCATGACCGCACAGCAAATATCATAAATAGAAATGAGGTAAAAGCTCCCTTTGCGGAGCGAGAATGGTGATGAAAAAATTTGCAGTTTTGGGATTTGGTACGGTCGGCTCCGGCGTTGCCGAGCTCTTTTGCAGAAATCAGCAGAAAATCGAGAAAAAAGCGGGAACCGAAATGGAACTGCGCTATATCCTCGATCTGCGCGATTTCCCGGATTCCCCGTTCGCCGAAAAGTTTACCAAATCAATCGACACCATCCTGAATGACCCTGAGATCAGTGTGGTGGCAGAGTGCATGGGCGGCACAGAACCGGCTTTTTCTTATCTGATGCAGTGCCTCAGCCGCGGCATCAGTGTCGTGACTTCCAATAAAGAGCTGATCGCTGCAAAAGGCGCGGAACTGCTCGCCTGCGCTGCTGCACATTCCTGCAACTGCTTCTTTGAAGCAAGTGTCGGCGGTGCCATCCCGATCATCCGCCCGCTGCACAGATGCCTCGCCGCAAACGATATCACTGCGATCTACGGCATCCTGAACGGTACGACCAACTATATCCTCAATAAAATGCTGACAGACGGCATGACCTTCGAAGATGCCCTCGCCCGTGCGCAGGAACACGGCTATGCCGAACGGGAACCCAGTGCCGATGTGGACGGTCACGATGCCTGCCGCAAGATCTGCATTCTCTCCTCGCTCGCATTCGGCAAGCATGTTTATCCCGAAAGCGTTTATACCAAGGGTATCCGTGATATCTCCCTGGAAGATGCCTATGCCGCCGATTCCCTTGACGGCGCTGTGAAGCTCATCGCTTCTGTCATCCGCCTCAATGATGAGCAGATCCTGCCTTCCGTGATGCCCATGTTTGTGCCGTATGAGAACCTCATGTCCCGCGTGGACGGCGTGTTCAACTGCGTTCAGGTGGACGGCGATGCCATCGACCGCGCTTATTTCTGCGGCCGCGGTGCCGGTAAATTCCCGACAGCAAGCGCTGTTATGGGCGATATCATTGAAGCGATGAAGCACGACAAAACCGTTTTCTCCCAGAATTGGGTGGATGCCGGTACACAGGATTTCATCTGCGGCATCGACAAGCTGAAATGCGGTCTGTTCATTCGCTTCGCCGAGCAGCATGATGCACCGGAGATCAGCGACTTCCTCAGCGCCTATCTCGAAAAGAATCACATCGACGATGACTGCATCAACTGCACCGCTGATGCCTGCGTCATTCAGGCTCCCCTGACCGCACAGCAGCGCGATGATCTGCTGCGCTCCCTCAGCGAAGTCGGTCTTACGCCTGCAAACAGCCTGCCTGTGATGCCTGCGTAATCAGACACAAAGAATAATGAAACGCCATAGCACCCGATGAAAAGTGCTATGGCGTTTTTGTTTACGACCGCTTGTAAAGTGTCACATCCCGGATCGTCACATTGCCCGAAGCGATCTCTCCAAGCAAAATCACGATCTCACAGTCAGGGTCTGCCTGCTCCAATGTAAACGGCAGCAGAACCGTTTCCTCTTTGCCTTCTGTATTCAGCGTGCCGGTGCAATAAACCGTTTCCGGATGCGTCCGGTTCCGCACGGCATACGGGACTGCCACGCCCGCCGGCGGTGTCATGCGGAACGAGAGTTCATATCCGCCAGCCGGCAGATTCAGATCCCGCACATATGCCGTCATCGACTCCGGCGATGTTCCAGCCGCGGATATATTCACATTCAGCGACTTATCCCAATCGCTGAAATACGGCCATGCATTCGCGCCGGATTCCTTGTCCAGATCCAGACCATACGACCCATCCGCTGCCAGATCAATGCCGATCTTGGAAGACTCCCTGCCGATCGCCTCACAGATCTTGTCCGCGCATAAATAGGCATTCAGTTCCTGCGTTTTCGGGGACGGATGCCAGTCCGCGCCCAAACCGTCCGTCATCTTCTGCGTCGGCGACTGATAACAGGTGATATGCGGGTCATTCGATTCCGCAACCGCCGCTTCCAGATACGGATACAATTCCTCTGCACCCATGATGCCAAGCGTACAAACGATCGCAGATTCCGGATTCTTTTCCCGGATCTGCTTCAAAAATGCGACATATTTTTCCTGATACTCCTTGCCGCGCACCTCGATCTCTTTCGATGCATACGAATCATCATTTGTGCCAAGATTCAGCACGATCACATCCATCGGATGCGCCTCGAAATCCCACGGGACGGCATACTGCCCGGATTTTCCGACATACTCATAGCAATCCGGCACCAGCGAAGCGGTATTGACAGCGCCGTTATTGGAATAACCGGACACGATGCCGTAACCGCTGTAACTCACGGCGCTGTAATCGGCATCCAGAAGCTGCGCGGTCAGATAGGCATAGGACTTCATGAAGTTTTCGGTGCCGGTGGTGAATCCTTCATACTGCGACTCCGCCTCGACACCGTAAGCGCAGGTAATGGAATCGCCGATGAACTCGATGGAGAGATCCTTTTTCGGAGTCGGCTTCACCGGTTTTGCGGCTGCCGTTTTGACCTTGAACGCTTTCACGCCGATCGCGCCCTGATTGGCTTCCGTCAGATGAATGATCTTCACTTTTTTGGTGACGCTCTTTTTGCCGGAAAACAGTTCCACTTCCTGCTCTGTTTCGCTCATCAGGACATCTGCGATCTGCACATCGTCCACGAAGACCGCATAGCGCGGACGGGACGACTCAGACCCTTTGACCTCGCTGCCGCCGGTCAGTGTGACGGATGCAGATTCGCCTGTGACGGTGCACTCCACTGCGGCACCGCTTTGCACCAGCAATGTTGCGCCGTTCGATTCCATTGTTCTGCCGATCAGTTTCACGGTATCGGCGGAAACCGGAATGGTTTTCTCCGTAGATTCCCCGTCAGGCGGTGCTGCGAGCAAGTCACGTTTCAGCAGCGTCAGATCGACCGCATTCACCGCGCCGTCGCCGTTGAAGTCATCGGCGGCATTCATTTCGCCGGAACCGGTCAGCGCAGAAAGCAGATGCGCCGCATCTTCCACAGAAGCCGCGCTGCTGTTCATCGGCAGGATCCATTGTGCTGCCAGGATCATCGCAGCAAATGCAGCGGCTTGTTTTTTTGTTCTCATACGAGAACCCCCCTTGTGCTAAGATACTTTCATTATAGCCCAGTCAAAAGGGTTTGTCAATTAACCATTATCACCGGTTTCTGTGCAATTATCAAAAAATCCCGCACAGTCACCTGCACGGGATTTTTTCTCATTCAATCAGAGCATCAGTCTGCTCGGTTGTCTCCTCAGAGACTTCTTGTGTCGTATCCTGCGATGTTACGGTTGAAGCAACGGTTGTATTAGATGTCGTGACACCCGTATAACGATAAGAAACGATGGCATGCGTTGCACCGGGATCAGGATAGACAGGAGCAGCAGTCGAAACGATTGTTGCTGCTGCCGGATTCTGATCCGGCTGATACACGAACTCAAATTTGGGGGATTTCAAACCCAGTACTGCTCGAAGGTCATTGCCCCTCACGCGAACTTGCCCGCCGATCACGGCAAAAGCCACATAGCCGCCGTCACCGTACTCAAGTTGAATCCAATCATATGGGTTGCCGTTGAGCGATACGTTGTAAGCATTCTCCAATTTTGCTTTCAGGATCGGTGCAGAAAACACCATAGAACTATTGAAATGGGGGTCTGCTGCTTCATCATGTCGAACAGGGATGCTGACCAGATACGGAATATCCGAACTGAACACATCCTTGCAAGAGGCGGTCGCACCGCCGCTGGATGCATAGAAAGAAGTCAATGCGGGGGCGCTGTTATAATAAACAACGATGCCCAGCACCGAGCGAACTGCATCCACGATTTTCTGATCGGGATCCGGCTTGCAGATCATACCGGAACCACCGCCGTTATAGAGGTAGTAGGTATAAGCTGCGACAGCCTGTGCTTTCAGGGCTTCTGTTGAGAACGTCGGCCCCATCTCGTTGTTGACAATCTGCGCAACGATGGAAACCACGGTATCGGTTTTCCCGCCGACTGTCATCATTTGTGTTTCCGGCGTGCCTGTCTGAACAAGCTGTGTGCCGGGGTAATAAAGGCTTAAAATCTGGTCATACGTCCAACCGTCATACATTGCATAGAAATTCGCACCATTCTGGCTCATTCCCACGCCGTGTCCATATCCGGACGAATAGAACACAACACTGTCTGGTTCCGCAACGATGGTCTGACGAGCCGTAATTGCAGGTTCCGGAACGGTTGTGATTGCAGATGTAATTGTAGTAACAGAATTGTTTCCTTCATCTTCGGAAACATTGGTAGTTGTTGTCACTGCAGTGGTCGTCGTAAGCGGTTCGTCCGGCCCCGTGTACGCTGCCTCATAGCTGACCAGCGACAGGCTCTTATCATATTCAGAAAGGTCCGCCTTCCACCAGTCGGCAACATCTTCATATGCGTCTGCACCTGTTTTCAGGCTGCTGTTCCGCGCGGCTGCGCCCGAAATGGCTTGTACGTCCATTCCGTTTACATCACCGTCTGCGGCAGCGGCATACGCAATATTGGCAGCTCCGGAGCGCAGCATGACATCTCTGTCGCTCTGCATTGCACATGTACTGGTGAAACACAGAGACATTGAAACCAGAATTGCCACGCGGTTTCTTCGCGTTCGAGCTTGCATAGTTTCTCTCCAATAATCAATCTCACCGGGTTAGCCCGGCTTTATTTCCCCAAGATTGCTGTGGGGATTTTGTCTAATCGTTTGTGTCTCTCCTTTCGGAACGATCCTGTCCCAATGCAGGATGCTCCGTGCGCATACAGGAACGCGCATGTTCTAGGTCGCAGTATTCAAGTCTGCGTACATCTCTCTGTTTGGCTGCAAATAATCATATTGCGGAGATGTGCGCCGCAGCAAGGTGCGCTGCGTGTGAGCATGGCTGTTCGCTCATCACTCAAATAATACAATATGAAGCAGCAAAACCGAAAGAAAACCGTCCCGCAAAGCGGAAAATCAGTTCGTTTTACCTCCTTGCCGTCCCATTTTCTTTCAGCCTGATTTCGGTGAAATCAAACCTGAATCACGACTTCGGGCCATACGGCACGAACTTACTGGGATCGTAATTGACAGGATGCCCACTATTATAGTAGGCGGACGGATACAGCACATTCTCATTCAATGTGGCATTCTCTGTACCCTCATAAGGGTCTTCGCCTGCACGCAGCTGTCTGCACATCAGGATCAGCTTTGCATTGGGACACAATCCGTTGCAAGTGTACAGCGACAAGATCGGATCCCCATACTCCACATCAACATTTGTCGAAACAGTGGTGCGTTTTTTCGCTTCATTCACATACCAATAGAAGGTTTCTTCGTCCGGAAATTCCAACGTATTCCAGCAATCAAATGCATACTCCGACTCATAGTCCTCGCCGTCCACAATAAAGATTGCAAAGATCTTATATGTGTAATCATTATAGCAGGAAGACAATTCCACCAACGGGTGCTCCATATAAAAGGAAGGGTTGGATACATAGTCACGAAGACTGCCGAACATGGTTCTATTGTTCATATTATGTCCGTAAATGAAGACATTTCCTGAATTGTCGACGATGCGGCGGTGCTCGACCACCTCATCGAAATGGCACCGGTAATCCATAAAGATACAGCCTGATTTGCTTTCCTCCTGATGGAAGGTGCGATAGAGATAATAGTCATTCATATTGACGGTAATGTCTTTTGATTTTTTCTGTACAACCGGGTAGCTGACCAATGTGCCGGGCACCTTGATATAACCCACGAGATCGGGGTTCTGGCTCAGGAGCTTATTGGCAACATCATTATATTCCAGATACTCGAACATCTCGCCGGTTGCGGGATCTTCGACCATACTCTCCGTCTGAAACGATCTGTTTGCTCTTGCTTCCTCAAGCTGGCGCTGGATTTCCTGATACTCCTGCTTTGCCTTGTACAGGTCAATATAGTAAGAGCTTATGAGAAATGTACAAACGCCAACGACCACGAGTGCAGTTGAGAAAATGATCTTTCTGACGGCTTCGAATACGGAGTCACCTTTCCACGGTAAAAAAATCAGCAAGGCATTTTTCACGCTGAAATGACTGTGTTTTTTCTTCTTTTTCGCCTTCTGCGGCATCTGCACAACATCGTCTGTCTGCGCGGTTCCGGACACAGTCGATGTCTCAGAACGTTGCTGACGGTCAATCTGCGCATCTGTCTTCGGCTGACGCTGGGGGCGCTCAGCTTCTGTCCGGTTCACAGGGGTGTGACCGGATGCTTCCGGGGAATCGGAAGAATATGCAACATGCGGATGCATCTGCGTATGATCTCGTCTTTTTGCTTCAACTTCTGCAAGAATAGCCGCAATGTCGCCGCCGTTACTGCTTTCCCGTTCTCCTGCATTCCGCGCTGTATCGTTTTTGACACGCTCCGCATCTGATCCCGCCCGTCCGGCGGCTCCCTTCAGCATCCTGTGTGCTCCGTATACTCTGCGTCCTGCGTTCTGACCGGGCTTCGCTTCCTGCGAACCGCTGTAACCGGCAGGGTCTGTCGGCACGAATCCGCCTTCCGGCAGTCTTCCGTCCTGACAGGTTGGTTCTTGATTGGGGTTTTGCTTAAGATCCATTTTTTTGAACGCCTCCATCATTCGCATTTTCGCAGCCGCTGCCTGCACACTGAACCCGTGTGCCGCATGAAGCTGTTCCTCTGCGCAGGTTTATTCCCGTGAAAAGTCTGTACAATCAATTCACGCAAGCAATAATTGTTTCGCAATTTGAAACACGCATACAGCAGTCATGTGCCGGATGCCGCTTCTGTCCAGCTCCGGAAATTCCCAGAGCCGCAATAAAGCCGCAGCAACCTGATTCTGATAAGCGAAACCGGCATATACAGTTCCGACGGGAAGTTTCGCCGAACCGCCACCGGGTCCTGCCAATCCGGTCACTGTCAGACACAGAGAAGCACCTGAACGGTGCGCCAGTCCTGCCGCCATTGCCAAAGCGGTTTGCCGGCTGACTGCTCCGTATTCCGATAAGATTCCGGACGGGACATGAAGCAAGTTTTGCTTCATCCGATCAGAGTAGGTGCATATTCCAAGCTCAAAGACCTCAGATGCGCCTGACACTGATGTAATACGTTCGGAGAGCAGACCGCCTGTCAGGCTTTCGCCCGTTGCCACAGTGAGCCTATTCTCCTTCAATAATTGTACTACATCGTTTACTGATTTGTCAAGGTCTGCGCGGGTGATTTCGTCATTTTTACCAAATTCTTCTTTTACAATATCAAATATATTCAACATCATGCACACCTCTCAATCAAATTTTTATCTGATTTGTTCCACATGGAACATTATAAACCGGTTCTTTCCTCAGAAATATACTGTGCAAAGACCTTCTTTTCCGTATTGGCGATCGCACGCTCGACCATCGGGGCGAAATCGACTTCCGCCTGTGCTTCGGTGATCGCCTGCAAATCGGGACGCAGTTTCGGATGCCGCGGCGTAAAGACCGTGCAGCAGTCTTCATATGGCTGGATGGAAGTCTCATAAGTGTCGATCATTCTGGATATGTTAATTATTTCAACTTTATCCATTCCGATCAGCGGACGCAGCACCGGCATCGTTGCTACGGCATCCGTACACGCGATCGCCGGCAGCGTCTGGCTTGCCACCTGCCCCAGACTTTCACCCGTAATCACTGCGCCGCAATTCTCTTTTTCCGCGAGTTTACATGCAATTTCCATCATCAGACGGCGCATCAGGATCGTGAAATATTCTTCCGGACAGTTGCGCTGAAGCTCCTCCTGAATCTCCGTGAACGGTACGCAGTAAAATGCCATGCTGCCGCAGTAAGGCGTTAATTTTTCGCAAAGCTGCTCTACCTTTAACCGTGCGCGATCCGATGTATAAGGCGGACTTGCAAAGTGGCATGCGGTCACGCGCAGACCGCGCTTCGCCATCATATACGCCGCCACCGGACTGTCAATGCCGCCGGAAAGCAGCAGCATCGCATTGCCCGCCGTCCCGACCGGCAGTCCGCCTGCGCCTTTCTCACGCGCTGCATGCACATATGCATTTTCGTCCCGGATCTCAACCGTGACCGTCACGTCCGGCTCGGTGACATTGACTTTCAGATGCGGATAATGTTGCAGCAGGATCCCGCCCAGCTCCGCACAAATCTGCGGCGACTTCATCGGGAACGCCTTATCCGCACGCTTCGCTTCCACCTTGAAGGTCTTTGCGGCGGTCAGCGCGTCTTCCAGATACGGCACCGCACGTTCGGAAATATTCGCAAAATCCTTTTCGCAGGTCAGCGCACGGCAAAGCGCCGCAATGCCGAATACCTTTTTCAGACGCGGCATCGCAGCAGCAAGCAGCTCATCGCACGCCTCATCCGTATCCGCTTCCGGTGTGATGTAAATTGTGGACTGCGCTTTCGCATACGAAAACTTGCCGATCTTTTTCAGGCGATAGCGGATATTGCGCAGCAGCACGTCTTCGAAGGTACTGCGGTTCAGCCCTTTCAGCGCCATTTCGCCGTATTTTACCAAAATGATTTCTCGCATGACCATTTCCTCACTTTTTATATTATAAATAGTATATCCGCCTCACAGCGCCGATCGTCTGTAAGCGGATGGATTTTCAATTCTTCGACCGGTAAACCGGTGCGTTTTTTTACGGCTCCGATGCAGATTCCGTTTGCAGCATCTGATACATCGTAATCATATCCGGACTGTGTACAAAGCCGTTTCTCTCATAAAAGCGCTCGCTCGGATAGCCTTTTGTGGTATTCAGCACGATGCTCCGGCATCCGTTTTCGCGCATGACCGTTCTGATCTGCTGCATCAGTTTGCGCCCGATCCCCTGCCCCTGCACATCATATGCCACGCAGAATTCATCCAGCACATATTCCGTGCCGTGCAGATAGGTCATCATTCTGCCGGCTGCAAATGCCGTGATCCTGCCGTTTTCTTCGCATACAAAGCCGCGGGACATCGGGGTGCACATCAATTCGGATACCCGTTTCTGTGCGATCGCTTCCGTCCAGTTTTCATGCCAAGGCGGTGCGGAAAATGCACTGCAATAAACTTGTGCGCATGCTTGCAGATCGGTTTCTTCATAGGGTCTTATCATCGTTTTTCCTCTTATATTTGTGCTGCATGTGCGCGTAAATATGCGGCATAGTGCGGCAGCGGTGCGCCGTCCGGATACGATGCAATGCGCTTGTCCAGCGCTGCGATCCGTTCTTTTCGCTCCGGCGCAGTAAACCATTCCCAATCCGGTATTGCCGTGCCGGATTCCCGCAGCATCTCACAAAGCGCAGCCATTGCAGCAGCAGTTTCCGGAAGATGCAGTGTTTCAAGTGCCTGCTGCATCTCCGGAATCGCCCCAGCCAGCGCCGGTTCTTCCGCAAGAGATGAAAGCGCATCCGCCTGACAGGTATCTTCCAGCCGGATCGCCAGATACAGCGTTTTTTGTGCACTGTTCATTTGTGCAAGCGGCATGCTGTGATCGTATACCAGTTTCAGCAGGAAATCGCCTGCTGCTTCATCAGAAAATGATGCAATTGCTGCAATATCTTCCATCTGCATCTCCTTATCCCGCAGCGCAGTCCCGTTCCATCTCCAGACATCGCCATGTTTCGCCGAATACCGCAAAAATCTCCGGCGTATCTGTCTCAACCGTATGAAAACCCGCTGCCTGATAGCATTTTATCGCAGATGCGTTGTTTTCAAATACGCCAAGCGTAAACTTCTTCGCCTGCATCTGCTCCATCCCATACTGCACGGCAAGCTCCAGCATTTCCCTGCCGTATCCCATGCCGCGCTTCTGATCGCGCACAATGACAAATCCGACCCGCACGATCTTCGCTTCTGCATCGACCGTCCGCAGCAGCAGATGCCCGACAATGCCGCTTTCATCAACCGCAGTCAGATAAACCGGATGTGCGTCCTTTGTCATCTGCGCATACAGCCGGTTCATATCATCCGCAGACGGCGGAAACGACGCATACCAGTGTGCGCTCCATTGCCGCATCGCCCGTTCATCTTTGAGCCATGTCACGATCGCATCGGCATCCGCAGGGCAATATTGTCTCAGTTTCATCGTCTGCACCTGCGCTCAGCGTTTATGTACCAGTTTTTGCTGTGCTTCCTGCAATGCCGTCACGAGCGCTGCAATGTCATCCGCCGTATTCTCCGCGCAGAAGCTGACCCGCAGTGTGCTGTCCGCACGATCCTGCGATATGCCGAACTGCTGTAATACGCCGCTTTGCTTGCCCTTCGAGCACGCTGAGCCGCTGGAAACCGATATGCCGCGCTCTGAGAGAAAATGCAGCATGGTCTCCGAGCGCAGCCCTTTGACCGAAAAACTCAGAATATACGGGCTGCCGTCTGCCGGCGACTGGATCGCAATATCATCCAGTTTTGCGAGTGCTTCCATGCACTGCTGCCGCAATCCCCCGGCATATGCTGCACGCTCCGCAATATTTCCGCGCAAGTCTGCTGCTGCCGCGCCGAATCCAACGATCAGCGGCACAGACTCCGTTCCCGGACGCAAGCCGCCTTCCTGCTCGCCGCCCTTCATCAGCGGTGTCAGCCGGATCCCTTTTTTGTGATACAGCGCACCGATGCCTTTGCATGCGTGCACTTTGTGTCCGCTGACCGTCAGCAGATCGGCATGCAGCTTTGCAGGATGCACCGGCAGCTTCAAAAATCCCTGCACCGCATCACAATGCGTCACCGTCTGCGGATGCTCCCGCTTGATGCGTGCAAATGCCTGCTGTACCGGCAGGATCGCGCCGGTTTCGTTATTGACCAGCATCATGCTGATGAGACAGGTGTCATCATCCACCGCCGCTGCGATCGTTTCTGCGTCATAGCTGCCCGAAGCATCCGGTGCAAGCCGCACCACCTCAAAGCCCTGTTCTTCCAGCATATCAAATGCGCCGCGCACCGATGCATGCTCCACGGTCGTTGTCACGACCCGCCGCTTGCGTTTGCCGTATGCACCCGCTGCCCCGCGGATCGCAAGATGATTGCTCTCCGTTGCACCGGATGTAAATGTCAGCTCACCCGCCTCGCACTGCAATACCGCAGCGATCTGCTGCCGCGCCCGATCCACACATAATTGTGCGTCCAGACCCATCCTGTGCAGCGAAGACGGATTCCCGTATACCTTCTGTATCATCTCAGACATCGCCGCCACGCATGCCGTACCCGGACATGTCGTCGCCGCAGAATCCAGATAAATCGCCATTTTTCAGGTATCATCCTTTCCATCCATTCTAGGTTGATTCTATTATACCATACTTTTACGAAAATTGCAAAAAAAAATTTTGAAAAATTTGCGAAAAGGGGTTGACAAAAAGAGAAAAGTGTGCTATAATAACAGAGTCGCAGGGAGATAACGAAAAAAACTCCGAAACGCGGCAAGATATGCGGATATGGCGGAATTGGCAGACGCGCATGGTTCAGGTCCATGTGATAGCAATATCATGGAGGTTCAAGTCCTCTTATCCGCACTCAATACCCTCATACAGTGTATGAGGGTATTTTTTCACGCAGGTGTAGTTTAATGGTAAAACATCAGCTTCCCAAGCTGAGGTCGGGGGTTCGATTCCCCTCACCTGCTTATATGGTTCAGTCACGCATTTACGTTGTTTTTGACGTAGATGCGTGATTTTTCTTTTGTTCCGTATCATATGGAACCACCTGATACGGCGGCAAAATATAACGCAAATCCTACGACCGGTCAAAAAGGAGTTGGCAACATACATCGTTTTATCATTTCCCGCCCTTAGAAATTATTTACGAGCCGGTCAAAATCAGCCAGTTCAAAGCTGCTGTCCTGCCGGGGTTTATCGCTTGCAGTGGGATGCAGCTCTGTTTCACGCTGCTCCCATAATCGGAGCGCTGCTTTCCAGTCCCGGATCGG
>DMBA01000095.1:14268-14776 GCA_003446315.1 Ruminococcus sp.
CCTTTCCCGGCAGTATGCCTGCACTTCTTCCACAGTCGGCGGAACAAACTGTTTTTGTGCGCGGCGCGGCTTGTCCGCGTTTTTTTCTTTTTTCTTTTCTTTTTCAGTAACAGTATCAGTAACAGTAACAGTATCAGTAACAGTATCAGTAACAGTATCAGTATCAGTTACAGTATCACTGTCTGAATTTTGCTGAATCGTGCTGAATTGTTCTGAATCTTCTGAATCAGGCTGGCTGTTCTTACGCCTTCTATAGTTTTCAGCATTTCGCTCGCGCTTTTTCTCCCATTTCTCGCTGTCTCGGTCGATCTGTGCCGACATGAAGCTGAACGCCAGTGCAAGCATCCCGTCATCTGTCTGAATGCGTTTGCCGTACCGACCGTATTGCAGCAGCGCCTTAATCAGCATGCCTGCCTGCTCATTGGTCAGCATATCCCATTGTTCGATCGCATCACAGTAAAGAATCACACTTTTCTTTTCCGCCATGTTTTCACATCCCGTTCATATA
>DMBA01000096.1 GCA_003446315.1 Ruminococcus sp.
AGTGGGATCATCTCAAATTCCTCCTATTTGACATTACTGAACAAGATATACAGAAAGGGAAGATTCTGAACAAAAGCCTGTAAAAGCGGGCTTTTTGCACACAAAAGAGCAGCGGAAAAGGGTCCGCAAAACAAAAAAGGCGTTCATTTGAAGACACGGATCCCGTGCGCTTCAAATGAACGCCTTTGTTCATTTCATTGTGGCTATTATAGCACATTGTGAAAGATTTGTCAATATCCGGAAGACAGTTTTCCGTAACGGACGCACAAATTCGGATGATTTGCCGGAATTTTGACGAATGCGAGCAAAATATTTATCCGTATTGTGTCCGGTTCGACAATTGATCGCACAGTACGCGCATCAAATGACATACATATCGCCGCTTTCTTCCGGACTGCCGCACTGAGCAAGGAATTCTTCGAGCGTGAGACTGTTTGCGAAATCCAGCAGGAACGCATTCATTTTATCCCAGAGGCAGGTTTTCACAGAGGCACGCAGATTGCTTTCGGTATCAATATCAGTCGCTTCGGCGAGGATATTGTTATCGAGTGCGTTCAGCAGATCAGAAAGGCGGATATTGGAAGCAGGGCGCGAGAGGGTATAGCCGCCCTTCTGCCCCTTCACGGCGATGACGAAACCGGCTTGCCGCAGGAGCATCAGGATCTGTTCGAGATATTTTTGTGAGATCTGCTGCCGCTGTGCGATTTCAGAGGTTGAAACTTTTTGTCCGTTTCTGGAATGCATTGCAATATCAGCGAGTGCAGCCATGCCATATTCCACTTTTGTCGATAACTTCATTTGGTGCATTTCCCTTTCTTAATAATACCTATTTGATATATATGCTTTATATGCATTATACCATAGAAAAAAGAAAAAGTCAATAGCATTTGAAAAAAAGGGTATGATCGGAAATGCAGAAATAAGCGTGCCTGCCGCCGATATTACATCAGCGGCAGGCACTTTTGATGGAAGGATGCTTCTGGGAAAGCGAGAGATTTACTTGAGATAGTTGACATTGATGACCGCGCTCTGACCGGTTTTCTTGCTTTCTTCTTTTGCGGTAAACATGGCTCTGTCCATGATACGGAGCAAGCCGTTAAAGCTGTTTTTCGCACCCGGCGTGCACTGATAGTAGCAGCAGGAAGCGGTGAGCTGAATCGTCACTTCACCGACCTCAACGGGTCTTGAGAGTGTTCTGGCGATTTGCTGCACGGTCTTTTCGATCTGGACAGTTGCAGTATGTTCCTTGAAGACGAAGCAGAATTCATCGGTATCGGTGCTGTAAATGGAAGCGATCTGGTCATATTCTTTTGCGAGCTGCTGTGAAACAGTCGAGATGAATTTATCTGCAACTTCACGGCCATAGGCTTCATTCACGCTGCTGAAGTGGTTATAATTGCAGACAGCGATCGTGAAGTTCTTTTTGGCGAGCAGATCGGTAAGATCATCTTCCAGACCGTACCGGTTTTTGAAGCCGGTGAGGATATTGCTGTAAGCGATATCAATGACCTTATTGCGGGAGCTGATTGCGTTTTTGTGTTCCAGTGCAATGGCTTCTGCTGCCTGACGGGCATGCTTTTTCATCTTGCGAATACCGATCAGACCGGCAGTCATTGTGATGAACAGGAACAGCAGCACGAACAGGAACTGCTGCGCAGAACGCACGAAGAAGTCATAAGTGGATTGGTTCTGCAATTCAAAGACGTTGTTCATCGCCGTTGCCGCTTCTGATTTCAGCGGTTCGATGTCAAGCGCATAAGCATTGCGGATGAAAGCCATATCGGCATTCGGGTCGGATAAATCGGAACGTATTCTGTCGGAGAGATCGGCGTTGAATGCATTGAGCACCTTTTGATAGTCGTGCACTTTTTTATAAGCGCTTTCAAATTCCGACTGCAATTTCGGATCAATTTCATTCAGATTGATTTCGAGATACTCGTCTGATTCCTTTTCCATCTCCTGCGACCATTGATTGATGTTTTGTATTTCGCTGACAATGATGCTGTCCTCGTTATTATGAATGACGATATTCAGCGCACTTTCGTTAATATTCTGCACATATTGTGTAATTTTCGAAACATGACTCAGCGCGTCTTCTGCATGATAAAGACCGTATCCGGTTCGTGCAAAAGCGAGTATAACAGTAGCGATATTGATGAATGACAGGATCAAAAACACAATGGTCATCATCCGGTACTGTATGGGGTTATAACCTTCTGTGATCTGTTCAGTTTGTTTGCTCATGATGTATCCTCCTGAATCCAAAAGAAAGCAGTTTTATGCCGCAAAAATTATTTTTATCTTTTTTGAGAAGCATAAAGTGAAAAAAGAGAACGATGATTACATAGAAAGAGCTTGCTTTCATAGGGAGAGAATGCACGAAACGGATCGGGAGAGGGAGGGTTTTGCCGTAAAGGACATTACCGCTATGAAAACAAGTTCTTTCGGTGCGCATCACACCGAACATGTGATGCGCACACAGGAATGGTCAGGGAAATGCAGGTGTATGTTGTATCAGGAATGTGTGGAATCAGAACCACCAGCAGAACGGATACCAGAACCACCAGTAGTTATAGCAGGTATTGTTTGCGATCGGTCTTGCGTTATAGAGCGAGCCGTAACCGCAGTAATTTCTGGCAACGGTAAAGACACCGGAGCTTTGCGAAGTCACAGTGAAATACTTGCAGTTCATCTGGACGGTGAGGGGTTCGGCGTTGCCGTTTTCATCGGAGATGGAGCCGGTGAAAGCGCCGTTTTCGTAGTTCAGGATACCGGAAGCATTCGCAGTATAGGCATAGATTGCGGTGATGAATCTGCCTTTGGAGAACTGGCAGAACGGCTGGAGCCGCAGGGAATCGAGATTCAGGCTGGTGCGGCCCTGTGCAGCCATGAGGCAGCTTCCCATTTTTGTGATATACTGAGAAGCATTATCGGTCGTGCGGTTCATATGAACCGGCTTCAAGTTGATATACTGGGTTCTGTCATCAATGCGGTAGACATTGCCCTTCATGTTGAGGATTTGGAAACCGGTTTCGGTTTTTGCATAGCCGAAATAATAGACATCGTCCTGATCGCCGAAGAAGCAGAAGGTGTTGTAGTCCACACCGTCAACGACCTGATAGCCGCTGTAAATGCCCCATTCGTTCGCCATAAAGGTTTCGGAAGATGACTGAGCGAAATTTGTGATGTAATTGTCATCCATCAGCAGCAGGTGCTGCTCCGTGCCGCCTACATAGGAGATCGCACCCGGATCCGTGCCGCCGGAACTGATGGCTGAATACGCACCGAGTTCTGCGGCATAAGCCTGAAGGAAACTGCCGAGACTTGCATTGAAGACCTTCATCATGCCTGCCATGGAAGGATCTGCAAGGCTCATATCGAAGGAGAACAGACCGGTAGCACCGATGCCGCGTTCGACTTCGGTCATTTCACTGTTTGCGTAGGTGACATAGACCATTGTGTCATTTGCCGCAACGACACCCTTTCCTTCATTCGCCTCAACGTTGAAGTACACAACAGCGAGATTGCCCGCATCATTGAGACCATAGTAAGAAATATCTCTGCCGTTTTTCAGGGTACCGCCGGTGATACTGATGCTGTGCGTATAGTCAAAGAAGTCGAACGAATCCCCGTTGACAGTATACGCATAACCGGAAGCAGTTTCGGCTGACACAATTCCGGCGGGATCTACCCCGGAATCGGCAGCGGATGCTGAGATGCCGGCAGGACCGACAAATAAGCACAGGGCTGTGAGTATAACAAACGCCTTTTTCATAACCACGACCTCCTTATTGTGTAAAAACACATAAATTTTATACGCAGCGTCTAATGATTTCCGCCGCTATAAACAGAATAGCACAATTTGTTTCAAAAGTCAAGCTGTGTTTTACAAAAACATGCACAAAGTTTTCGATTTGTCTTTGTAGATATTTTCCAGTATTTTGGTGCTTTAGTGCGTCACAGCTTCAAACAGCTTGAAAGATTATGCAAAAATATTTGTATATATACATCTTTTTGAAACAAAATCCGGTCACAAAAACCGCCCGGTTCCGGCTCAGAATTTCTGCTTGCTTTTTGGTGAAATATATGTTATGATATAAGCAGCAATGAAAAGGAGATTCGAGAAAAATGTTTGAATTGCTGAAAACGGAAGGCACCGCACGGCGGGGCATTTTCCATACAGTACACGGAGATTTTCAAACGCCGTGTTTTATGAATGTCGCAACCTCGGCAGCGATCAAAGGCGCACTGTCGGCGCGGGATCTGGAAGCGGTAAAATGTCAGGTGATGCTTTGCAATACTTATCACCTGCATGTGCGTCCCGGTGACGGCATTGTCCGGACAATGGGCGGTTTGCAGGGCTTTACGGGCTGGCGCGGCCCGACCCTGACAGATTCCGGTGGATTTCAGGTGTTTTCGCTTGCCAAGCTGCGGAAGATCAAGGAAGAGGGCGTGACCTTCCAGTCGCATATTG
>DMBA01000171.1 GCA_003446315.1 Ruminococcus sp.
GCGGACGTTTTGTTTGTAATATGATGGGAGATCTAGCTTAATATCTGCTTACTATTTCCTCGATTATCGGTGTCATGAAGGATTTCATGAAGAAAGAGCACACCATGCTGATCGCCTGCAAAATAATCACGAGCTTTGCATAATTCTGCGCGGTCTGATCGCGGGAGCTTTTCATTACGATCACAGCCCCGATGATCGGCAGAACACCCATCAGCAGCAGCCATCCAAACCACTGTCCCGGTGAGGTGATCTCTCTTGTCTGAACAGGCATGGAATAGCCTGCCTGCTGTCCATAGCCCTGTGCCGCAGCACCCTTGCTGATCGACTGACAACCGCAGTTCGGGCAGCTTGTATAATAATCCGGCAGCTCAGAGCCGCACTGGTTACATCTTGCCATTTCAATTTCCTCCGTTCATAATAAAATCAAAGACCAAGCTGTCTGAGGGCAGCCGCCAATATCCAAATGCAAAGGAAGAACACAACAATGCCAATGCAGGAAAGGATGATATTGATCTTTGCAAAGTTTTTGACAGACGGATCTTTTGTGGAATACATGGTAATGATGGCACCGATCACCGGCAGCAGAGCACAAAGCAGCCACCAGCCAAACCATTGACCGACAGTTGTGATCGGTGCTTCCTGATAAGCAGGAGGGATATATCCGCCATAGCCGTTATTCATCACAGACGGCTGCGGTGCAGAAAGCGGTGCGCCGCAGTTCGGACACTGTGTGTAGTGATCCGGATGCTGAGCGCCGCATTGTGTACAAGTAATCATAAGAAGACCTCCTCATTTTTTTCTATTTCATCGGAATCTCAAGAATCAGACATGTGCAAATGCAGCGGATCTCCGTGCTTCTGCTGCATTTGCTATATTATATCATATTTTGCATGTTTTTGCAAGGACACAAGCATAATAAAATTCCTTAAATATATATGAACATCTTATTCAGACTTTACAGCAGCTTTTTGCGGCAAAATATGAAAATTTCGTGAGAAGTAAAAAAAATCGGGAAAAGGTATGGACTTTTCTTCCGAAATCATGTATAATAACAATGTATCTGTATTTTTGAACAGCAAAATTGAAGGAGGCTTTTTTTACTCATGAATTTATTCAGGAAGGCTGCGGCTGTTGCACTTTCATTCTGCACTGTTTTGGGATGTGCATCCTGCGGCGAAAATACAGCAAATGCGCTGACGGTTTCGGATTATGATGTTCGTGCCGGTATTTATCTTTATTATGTGACAAGCGCTTACAGTGAGGCGATTCAGGTACTGCGTGAGGGCGGTGAGGAGTTTACCGATGTCAAGGAAACCGCCGATTACAAAAAGATCCTGTCTCAAGCCGATATCGACGGCGTGACCGCTGAGGAATGGATCCAGAACAAAGCAGAAGAATACTGCACGACGTTCGTCACGATCGAAAAAGAATTCGAAACGCTCGGTCTTACCCTTTCCGGTGAGGATATTGCAGCGGCTGAAAACAGCACTGCTTCCAGCATGAGCTATTACGGCGACTTCTTTACCAAGACCGGTATCGGTGAGCAGTCTGTGAAAGATGTGCTCCTGAATTCCTATAAGCAGGATGCGGTCTGGGAAGCCTATTACGGTGAGGGCGGCAAAAAGAATATTCAGACGGATGAGCTTTATGAATTCTATAAAGACAATCACTTCCGCTTCAAATATATCGAAATGCCGCTGAAAGACGGCGAAGGCAATCTGCTGAAAGAAGACGGCAAGAAGAAGATCGAGGAAATGGCGAATGACTATCTGAAACGCCTTGGCAAAAAGGATGATTCAGAAGCAGATCTGATGAATGAATTCGATTTCCTGATCGACGAGCACAAAGCATATGTCACATCCGTTTCTGAGGCTGCCGTGACAACCACCGATGAATCCGGCAACACCATCACAACACCGACCACCGCAAAGGTCACGACCGATAAGGACGGCAATACCGGCACCACAACGACTGAGGAAACCACAACGACCACTGCACCGAAAGAAGATGATGCCGATGCAGATGAAACAACAACGGTTTCCGGTACGACCGAAACAACAGAGACAACGACCACGACAACCACGACCTCTGTGACAGAGTATGATACCTTCAACGAAAACATTCTTGCGGTCAGCACCTCTGCAACTGCAAAGGATGATGAGAAGAAGACCACCACGACAACCGAACCCAGCTATACGCCCTGCGAAAAGGTCTATAATTGGGCATCTGATCCGGAGACTCCGCTGCTCAAACCGGAACTGATTAAGGATGACGAATGCTATTACATCGTTGTGAAAATGGATCTGGAAGAACGTATGACAGATGATGACCTGTGGGTAAGCGGAACAATTGAAAATACCCGCCATGATAAGTATTATCAGGAATATCTTGATATGCTGGATGATCTGGCAAAGAATATGCCGGTCAAGCGGAATAACGCAGCATTCCGGCGCTATAAGGTGCTGGATGTCGATATTGTCGGATATCAGCAGGCGCTGATGCAGGCATATTCCAGCATGTACGGCGGATTAGGCGGATAAACAGAATCAAAAAATACGCAGGGGCATGCAGATTTGTGTCCCTGCGTTTTTTATATGATATCAATGAAAGGATGCGATTTTTTTATGGCACAATACTCTGTTCATGATCCGATGATGGATCAGATCACGCTGCGTTTGGAGCGCACCGTTCAGGCTCTGAAGGCAAACCGTATGGATGCCTGTTGGGTCAAAACAAAGGAAGAAGCACTGCTGAAAGTGCAGGAATTGATCCCTTCCGGCGCAGTTGTCGGAAACGGCGGCTCTATGACGCTGGAAGAATGCGGCATTATGAATCTGCTGCGCAAAGGAAACTATGAGTTTTTAGACCGCGCTGCCGTTCAGCCGGAAGAAGTGCCGGAAGTGTTCCACAAGAGCCTTTCCGCAGATGTCTATCTGATGAGCAGCAATGCTGTGACAGAACAGGGTGAGCTGTATAATGTGGACGGCAACGGAAACCGCGTTGCGGCACTGATCTACGGGCCGGCATCTGTGATCGTCGTGGCAGGTGCGAATAAGCTGGTTGCAGATATCCCCGCAGCGATCCAGCGCGTCAAACGGATGACAGCACCGGCAAATGCCATCCGGCTGCATCAGGATACACCATGTACCAAATGCGGCGTTTGCGCAGGCGTGAACGGCGGCATGGCGGCAGGATGTAAGGCGGAGCAGCGCATCTGCTGCTCGTATGTCGTTTCCGGCTATCAGCGTGTTCCGAATCGCATCAAAGTCATTCTCGTTGCAGAAAATCTCGGATATTAAGCATTTTTTGTGCGCTTGCTATTGCATTTTTTTCGGATATATGCTATAATAAGATATTGATTTATGAAGATTGTGAAATTTTTATCAATCTAGATGCATACGGTATAACGCCGGAAAGGATGGTTTCTCAAAATGGAGAAAAAAGTATTGTCGGAAATGACAAAGGAAGCACTTCAGGCAAGTTTGCAGGAAACAAAAGCTGCTTATGATGCATTTCAGGCGAAAAAACTGAGTCTGAATATGGCACGCGGAAAGCCCGGCCCGGAGCAGCTCGATCTGACGATGCCGCTGCTGGATGCTCTGCCCTCTGATGCAAATGCAATCTCCGAAAGCGGAGATGACTGCCGCAATTACGGCGTACTCGAAGGCATCACCGAAGTGAAAAGGCTCTTTGCGGATATTCTCGGTGCAAAGCCGGAAGAAGTGTTTGTTGCCGGAAACTCCAGTTTGGAAATTATGTTTGCATGTCTCCAGATCGCTTATGTCAAAGGTATTGCGGGCTGTGCACCGTGGAGCAAACTGGATAAAGTAAAGTTCCTCTGCCCTGTTCCGGGCTATGACCGTCACTTTGCGCTGACCGAATATTTCGGTGTGGAGATGATCCCTGTCCCGACCGATGAAAACGGCCCCGATATGGCAATGGTTAAGCAGTATGTCGAGAACGATGATACCGTAAAAGGCATCTGGTGTGTACCGATCTACGCAAACCCGACCGGCATCGTCTACAGCGATGACACCGTTCGCGCATTTGCAGCACTCAAGCCCGCTGCAAAAGACTTCCGCATCTTCTGGGATAATGCATACTGCATCCACCACCTGACCGACTCCCCCAAGCATCCGCTCACCATCAATGCGGCATGCGCAGAGACCGGCAATGAAAAGATCTTCTATCAGTTTGTTTCTACATCGAAGGTCACATTCCCCGGCGCAGGTGTCGCTGCAATGAATACCGCAAGAGAAAATATGGATGAGCTGGCAAAGCATCTCGGCGTGCAGACTATCGGTTTTGATAAGCTCAATCAGCTCCGTCATGTGCGCTTCTTCGGCAATGCGGACAATATGCGTGCACATATGAAGAAGCATGCCGCTGTGCTGAAGCCGAAATTCGATATCGTTCTGGATATGCTCGATGCTGAGATCGCTCCGCTGGGCATTGCAAACTGGACAAAGCCCGAAGGCGGTTATTTCGTATCCTTCAATGCACCGAAGGGTACAGCAAAGCGCATTGTGCAGCTCTGCAAGGAAGCCGGTGTCACACTCACCGGTGCAGGCGCAACTTATCCGTATAAAAATGATCCGGATGACAGCAATATCCGCATTGCACCGACATATCCGGTCTGCGATGAGCTCAAGCAGGCAATGAAGCTGTTCTGCATCTGCGTAAAGCTGGCAGCACTGGAGCAGCTTGTAAAGTAATACGGACTGCGGCACAGATTGAAATAAAAAAGCATCCCCGCCGCATTTTCGCAGCAGGGATGCTTTCTTGTCTGATTATACAAATGCCGGAAGGCTTGACTGAATCTGAAAACTGTGTTATAATAAAATGAACAGCCGGATAATATCCGGAGACAGATCAAGCGAATAACCGCGAAGGAGAATAAAATGCTCGATATTAAATTTTTAATCAACAACAAAGACGCTGTCAAAGAGAATATCAAAAAGAAATTTCAGGATGATAAGCTCCCGCTCGTAGACGAGGCAGCAGATCTCTATGCACAGATCATGGATGCAAAGCACATCTCGGAAGATCTCCGTGCACAGCGCAATAAGCTCTCTGCACAGGTTCCGGTGCTCATGAAAGAAGGCAAAAAGGAAGAAGCTGAGGCGATCCGTGCACAGGTCAAGCAGAATGCCGTTGTCATGAAGGAAAAGGAAGCCTTCATGGATGAAGCATCTGCAAAGCTCGATGACATCATGAAGCGCATCCCGCAGATGATTGATCCTTCTGTGCCGATCGGCAAGGATGACAGCGAGAATGTTGAGGTTGAGCGCTTTGGTGAACCGGTCGTGCCGGATTATGAGATCCCGTATCACGCAGAGATCATGGAGAGCTTCTGCGGTCTGGATAAAGACGCAGCAGGCAGAGTTGCGGGTACAGGTTTCTACTACCTGCTGGGCGATATCGCACGCCTGCACGAAGCCGTTCTGGCCTATGCAAGAGATTTCATGATCGACAAGGGCTTCACCTATGTCATCCCGCCGTTTATGATGCACAAGAGCATCGTGGAAGGCGTTATGAGCTTTGAGGAAATGGAAGCCATGATGTACAAGATCG
>DMBA01000157.1:0-149 GCA_003446315.1 Ruminococcus sp.
TTCTCATAAAACGGCGAGAACACGATCACCTTATCGCCGGGGTTGGTGACGCTCATCATCGCCGCCATCATTGCTTCCGTGCTGCCGCATGTCACAACGATCTCCCCGTTCGGATCAATCTTTCTGCCCATGAAACGGGTCTGCTTTTC
>DMBA01000157.1:244-4077 GCA_003446315.1 Ruminococcus sp.
ATGTGATCGAATACTGGTGAAAATCTTCCTTCGTGACCGCTGCAAGCCGATCCAGAATCTCCTGCGGCGGGTCAAAATCGGGGAATCCCTGTGACAGATTCACTGCCCCGTACTGATTGGAAATGCGCGTCATTCTGCGGATCACGGAATCCGTAAAATGCGCGGTTCTGCTTGATAATTCCGGCATATTAACCTCCTGATAAACCGATTGTTCCGGGCACACGCCCGTTTGATTTTTGACATTTCAATGCAATAAAACAGGCAATCCTGATCCTGTTTCTGATTGCTTACTCCACCTGCAAATACCGCTTTAATTCATCAATATAGATCGCTGCGGTCTTGCTGCGAATCGTATTTTTCAGCGCAATATATCCGATCTCCATACCTTCATCGTCATCTCCGCAGTCAAACGGAACGGCGATATAATCGCTGCCGTTGAGCTCCTCGCAGATGATGCCGGAACAGAGCGTATAGCCGTTCAGTCCGATCATCAGATTCAGCATTGTTGCGCGGTCATTCGCCTTAATGGTTCGCGGATAATCGTTTGTGCTCAGGATCTCTTCCGCAAGATAAAACGAACTGTGATCGCCCTGCTCGAATGACAGACACGGATATTCTGCAAGCTGTGCAAAGTTGATCGCCGCTTCTTTCGCCAGCGGATGCCCTTTCCATAAGTACACATAAGGCTGACATTTTGTCAGCGGCGTAAAGGTCAGACCATTCGTTTTCAACAGCTTGGTGATCGCTTTGCGGTTGAAGTCATTCAGATACAAAATCCCGATCTCGCTCCGCATGGACGTTACATCACTGATGATCTCTGCGGTCTTCGTTTCCCGGATCGCAAACTCATATTCTGCCGTATCAAACCGCTTGACCATCTCCACAAATGCTTTGACTGCAAATGAATAATGCTGCGCAGATACGCCGAATTTCTTCTTGATATTGCCTTTTGAAATATACTTTTCCGTCAGCACAAGAAACTGCCCCACGACCTGCTGGGCATACCGCAGAAACTCTGCGCCGTCATTGGTGACGGTCACGCCTCTGCCGCTGCGCAGAAAGATCCGGATCCCGGTTTCTTTCTCCAGTTCCTGTACGGATGCGGTCAGCGAAGGCTGCGAAACATAAAGCTGTTCTGCCGCTTTATTCATGGAACCTGTCTCTGCAATCGTCAGAACATATCGCAATTGCTGGATTGTCATTCACACACCCCCGATCTGAACAAAATGCGTTTTTGCTGTAATTTCCCGCAGGAATCAATGAAACGATCTTGCTGTGCAAAGAAAAAAGCGCAGAACAGATCTGCACTCCGCGCCGCATTATGATTCCGGTTCTTTGCTATATGAACGGAAGCTGCCGCTTCATCGCAGATGGATCCATCTTCTTTTTTCGCACATCCGACACATCTGCATCATAACGGCACATCCTTTCTGTCTTTATTATATCACTTTTTGCATACCTTGTCAATAGGCTTTGTGAAGGCATTCTGCTTCATTCATGTTTATCATATCACATTTCCGCTTTCTTGTCCAATATAAAAAGACAATTGCCGGTTATCGCTCCAGCCTATCGCCGAAAATGACCCCCGATCTGCTGCAAAATCACAGCAAATCGGGGGATTCCGGTCATGCATGCTCCATCAGAAGCCGTTTCATCAGGCAAAGATCAACCACATCCAATCTGTTGTCGCAGCAAAGATCCGCTGCATTCCGGTTTGCAAGATCCGTTTCCGGAACGGCAAGCAGCCATTTTTGCAGCAGCACAACATCCGATAGATTGAAAATGCCATCGCTGTTCACATCGCCGGATACTGTATTTGTCATACTGATCGGATACTTGCTGCCATATTCTTTATTCACAAGTTCCTTGATTTCTTCCGGCAAAGGTGCATCCGATTCCAGATCAGCGTTACAATACACACCTTTATATCCGTCTCCGGAAATGCCGTACACTTCGGCTGTATCATATCGCGGCATCCAGTTTGCCGGTGAAAAATCACTGCCGACAGATGCTGTTCCCTGTACAGTGCAGCCGCAAATGCTGCCGGTATTCCTTCCGCAGATGCCGCCGGCGTAAGCGCTGATATAACACGCAGTCGCCAGACTGCTGCCATCTGAAGACAGTTCCGCAAAAAGCCATGATTTTGCTGAAATGCCCAACCCGGCAAGATTCAGCCGAATAATCGTTCCGTAATTGTGATTGACAAAAGCGCCGCCGTAAACATCCGCCGACTGTTCTCCGTGTCCTCTATATTGAGAAAGGGAGATTTCCTCATACGATACCATTCTGCGCAGTCCTGTGATCGTATGATATCTTCCGTCAAATGTTCCGCTGAATGATTCCGGCGGGACATAGCCTTGACCCGTCATGTCGATATCCGCATCCAGATAAACCGTTTTCCCTGCGAGCGCATTTCTGTCGCACGCTTCTGCAAATGCAAGCAGTCCGTCTGCTGTTGTGATGCGGTATTCCGCTGCATCCCGGTCGCTGAAATCATTTGCAGGGATTTTTTGGATCGCACTGAAAACATGGACATCCACATATTCCACCAGATTGCCGAACCACACCGCGACCACAACGTCACCGCTTGCTCTGCCCTCAACAACGCCGTTCTCCACAGATGCAACTGTTGTCGCTGTGAGCTGATATCCGGACAGCGGTTTCCCGTTCATCTCTGTGATCGAATAGGAAGCATCGACCGGCACACCGTCTATTTCGGCGCGGATCGTCTGCAATCTGCCTTCTGCCAAAGTTATGGATGCCGGGGAAACCGTAAACGTGCCCAGCTCCGATACATGCACATCTATATATCGGATCTGATTTTCAAATATTGCCTTGATCCTTGTATCACCGGGAGAAACGCCCTGCACAAAATTATATGCATCGACATACGCAATCTCCGGATCTTCCGATTCAAATGCAGCCTGCACGGAACAGTCGTTGATCTTCGCTTCCATTCTTTTCGACATGCCTTCATAAACAGTGACTGCATCATCCGATAACGTGAGCCTTCCGATCTCCGACAGATCCTGTTCCTGCATGATCGCATCAACGTCCGCATGTGTCCACTGATAATCCGGTTCACAGTCTTTGCAGCTATAGGCAGAATTGCTGTCACAAATCTTATCATTTGCCGTGCAATACCGGATGGTACCTTTGTTATTTGCACAGATATTGCCGGAATATTCGCCTTTGTAATTCGTCGCTTTTTTTATTGATTCCGATGAGCATTGCTCGTAACTTACGGACACAGCGGCTTTTCCGTCCGCCGTGCAGCCGCAGATCATGCCGTTATTATAGGCACAGATGCCGCCGGCATAACCGGGAGCATTATAAACGCAAATGACCGCCCCCTCGGGAACCCCCAAGCTGCCGCTTTCCGTACAAATTGCACCCGGTTCCGGTGTTCTTCCGGCTTCATACAATTCGGCCCAATACGCAGAAAAGGCAAATACATCAAAATTTGCAAGATTCAGCCGGCATATGACACCGTAATTTCTGCGGAACAATCCGTTGAATGATGCATTGTATTTGTAATTGTAATCATCACTGATATTCAGGTTTTCAAGCGTGTGATACTGTCCGTCAAAGCAGCCATAAAAATCTCTCGGATCCCATTCGACCCCTGTCATATCCAGATCCGCATCCAGATAGACCGTCTTGCCCTGAAAATCAAGATTGGAATGCCCGAAATCCAATAGATCCTGAACAGATGTGATATGATATTCGTGCAGTGAAGCGTCATCAAACGCGCCGGATGACTGCGCAGCACAAACCGGTTCCGCCGGAAAAGGCAAAACGGTCACGGCAGAAAACAACAGTCCCGAAAGAAA
>DMBA01000107.1 GCA_003446315.1 Ruminococcus sp.
GAACGTACAACCGAAACCGCTGCGCCGCAGAATACTGCGCAAAATACCGCACAAAATGCCGCGCAGACCGATCGGAACGGCGGAGCACATGCTGCCGTCACGACCCGCACAACGGCTGCACCTTCCGGCGGACGGCAGACAACCGTCACACAAACTGCCGCAAGTACAGCAAGCCGGCGGACAACAACTGCCCGTTCTACAACGGTTACCACGCAAACGACCGTCACACAAACCGTCACAGATCCGGTCACGACAGAAGCACCTGCGCCGGTCATCACGACAGAAGCCCCGCCGCCCGCTGCGGAAAAGGTCATGCTTTCTGTCGGCAATTATACGGCGCGTCCCGGCGATACGGTCACATTTGAGCTGCGGTTTGCAGAAGATGTGCGTGCGAACAGCTTCCAGCTTATGCTGGATCTACAGGGCGCAGAGGGGCTGCCGCAGGCTGGATTTGTACCGAATGAATATGATACCGAGTGCAGAAATCAGTTCGGTTCCATGACCGAAGTGGTTGTCACCGGAGAACATGCATCCGTTGTCAATATCGCGCTCAATCCTGTCCAGTATTCTGCCGGTATCCTGATTATGCGTGCCAAGGTGCAGATCCCGGCAGATGCCGTACCGGGCAGCGTTTACCGGTTGGTGCTTGGTTCGAATCAGCCGAGCTGCTTCCTTTCCGGCGATGATGCGGATACGCATATTTATCCGTATCTGGACGGCGGATCCATCACGGTCACAGACAGTGAGACTTAAAAAAATTCATGAAATCTTAAAATAGTCCTTGACTTTCGTGCCGAAGTATAGTATACTATAGTTGTGTATTATGCATTGCACCGGAAGCAAGGACTGTTTTTTTGGCATGCTTCCGATGGTGTTTTGCGGCGGATGCCGCTGTTGATTTTTTTTCAATGTCCGCAGAATATGCTGCGGATTGCTATGATAAAGGAACGATTTCGCCCATAGAAAGATATCAGGCGAAGCAACCCTGCATTCAAACAACTGAATCATCAAACGGCGTGTTTCCTGCCGCAGAATCAGATGATATATACCAATTACCATTTGAAGATGTTAGGAGGAAATCACAGGTATGCTTATGAGTACCCTTTTAATGGCGGCGCAAATCTCGCCGACTGCGGTCTTATTGATCATACTTGCTGCGCTGGTGGTTGGTGCCGGAGCCGGATTTGCTTTCGGATCAAGCCGTGCAAAACGGGATGTGACAGAGCAGATCGAAAAAGCGGAGTCACGCGGTATCAACAAAGGTATTGAACAGCGCAAGCGGGAAGCAGAAGCTGCCATCGGCAGTGCCGAGAAGGAAGCGGAGCGTATCCGTACTTCTGCTGCAAAGGAAGCAGAGGATCGGAAAAAGGCTGCACTCGTTGAGGCGAAAGACGAGATCTTTAAGCTCCGGACAGATGCGGAAAAAGAAATCAAAGACCGCAGATCCGATATGAGCCGCCAGGAACGCAGAATTCAGCAAAAGGAAGAGAATCTTGACAAGAAAACGGAGCATTTTGAACGGAAAGAGGAGCAGCTCCAGAATAAGATCCATCAGGCAGAAGAACGCCTTGCCGAGGCTGAGGAGATCAAGAAAGCCGGCACAGAGGAGATCGAACGCCTGAAGAAAAGCGAAATTGATATGCTGGAACGCATCTCCGAGTTTTCGAAGGATCAGGCAAAGGAATATTTGCTCGAAAAACTCGATCAGGAGCTTGTGCATGAGAAGGCTGTGAAGATCACGGCGTTCGATCAGCAGATCAAATCTACCTGCGATGATATCGCAAGAAGCCATATCTCGATGGCAATCGCAAAATGTGCCGCAGAACAGGTATCCGAAGTCGCTGTTTCCGTTGTGCCGCTGCCGAATGACGAAATGAAGGGCAGAATCATCGGACGCGAGGGCAGAAATATCCGTTCCATTGAGGCACTGACCGGCGTTGATCTGATTATTGATGATACACCGGAAGCCATCACGCTTTCCTGCTTCGATCCGGTTCGCCGTGAGGTCGCAAGAATCGCACTCGAAAAGCTGATCGTGGACGGCAGAATCCATCCGGCAAGCATCGAGGAAAAGGTCGATAAAGCACGGAGAGAAGTCGAAAAGCGCATCAAACAGGAAGGCGAACGCGCCGTTCTGGAAACAAATGTGCACGGACTGAATCCGGAACTGATCCGTTTGCTGGGCAGACTGACCTTCCGTACCAGTTACCGGCAGAATGTGCTGAACCACAGCATCGAAGTGGCAACGCTGTCCGGTATTCTGGCATCGGAACTGGGCGTGGATGCCAATATGGCACGGCGTGCAGGTTTGCTCCATGATATCGGTAAAGCACTGACCGCTGAGATCGAAGGCTCGCACGTTGCGATCGGTGTGGATGTCTGCCGCAAGTATAAAGAACCGGCAGAGGTCATTCATGCGGTCGAAGCACACCATAATGATGTGGAGCCGCGCACTGCAATTGCATGTATCGTGCAGGCAGCAGATGCGATCTCCGCAGCAAGACCCGGTGCCCGCAGCGAGAATCTGGAAAGCTACATCAAGCGTTTGCAGAAGCTCGAAGAAATCTGCATGTCCTATGAGGGCGTTGAAAAGTGCTACGCGATGCAGGCAGGCAGAGAAGTCCGGATCATGGTCAAGCCGGAAATCATTGACGATGAACGTATGGTTCTGGTCGCACGCCAGATCGCAGAACAGATCGAAAATGATATGGAATATCCGGGACAGATCAAGGTCAATCTGATCCGTGAAAGCAGAGCAGTTGACGTTGCAAAATAAAAAAAGACAAATGCGCATGATTCTGACAGTCATGCGCATTGTTGCAAAAAGGTGATGAAACAATGGCAAAAACAATATTTGGAACGAGCGAAAAATCGAATTTTATTCTGAATATGGATCTGGAGAAATACCGGGCGACCTGTGTGAAGCTGATGCTGGTGATCCTCTGGGCAAATGCCGCATCTGCCGGCATCAATCAAATGACATATAAAGTGAATGCCGATTTGAATGATATGGTGCAGGGCGGCGGATTCGGTTCGGTCATCGGCTTGCTGACGATCGCTATGCGCAGTGTGGCAGTTATTTTCTCGATCGGCGGCGTGCTTGCACTGATCGCTGCGGTCGTCGGTCTGATGCGGCAGGAGTGGACAAAACGAACCGCTGTGCCCTATCTGGCAGCAGCCGGCGGATTGGCATGGGCTGTTGTGTCAATGTTCCATTCATTCGATTATAATGTATCGCTGTTTGGTCTGGACGGCAGAGATGAAGGATGGTTTACCTTGCTGATGTATGCATCCATGTTTTATCTCGGCACGATGCTCCGCCGGAAAGAACTGCAAACCCGTTTCGCAAACGGCGTGCTGCTCTGGGGCATTGTGCAGTGTGCGTGGGGCTTGCTGCAATCGCTGTTCGGGTTTGCTTCACAGTATGTGATGGTGGATCCGCTGCTGTATCAGAATCTGAATCTCCCAAGCGGACTGACCGACAGCCCGATCACTTTTGCGATGCTCACGGCTGTGCTTGCAGCCGTATCGGCTCCGGCAGCGCTGCTTGCAGAACAAAAAAAGACCCGCGTGCTCGCTTTGATCTGTGAGGTGCTGTCTGTTCTTTGCGCCTTCCGGACACAGACCGTCGCCGGCTTGACTGCCGGGATCGGCGGCGTATTGCTTGCAGTCGTGATCTTTGCCGTGAAGCGGAAGCAGGCAGGCAAAAACGGCTGGTCTGTACCGGCAGCCGCAGCAGCAGCGGCAGTCTGCGCACTCGTCTGGGTGTTCTTTGCACCCGCGCTCCATCACGCTTACCGCACTTCCGATGATTCGCCGGTCGCAAACGGCTTTGCACTGTATGACGGCGGCATCGTGTGGGATGACGGCTATTACCGTCTTGGCACATGCGGCCCATATAACAGCGCAAAAGAGCATGATTTTGATATTTACAGCGCCGGTTCGGTATTAAAGCACTGTCAGAACGAAGGTCTGAAAGCGATTGCAAAATATCCGGTGCTCGGAACAGGCCCCGATAATTTCATTTTCACCCAGCTTCACAGCAGTCTGGATATTGCGATGAATGTCAATTCGATCGACCGCCCGTATAATGACTGGCTCTATATCGCTGCAACACGCGGTGTATTGTCTTTGCTGCTGCATCTCGTTGTGCTGGCAGGATGCTTTGTCACGGCGTGGAAAAACCGGAAGGAATATGCCTGCTGGACAACGCTCGCCGCAGGCGGTGCCGTGGTTTTGTATACACTCGCTTCCATGACCGGTATCTCCGTCATGACGGTCGCGCCGGTCTTCTGGATGATGCTCGGCGTGCTCGGCGCAGATCCGATCACGGCGGCTGCGGGTAAGAAAACAGACAGTAAAAAAGGCGATGCAAAGCCGAAAAAGAAATAAACAAAACAGATCAGAAAATCAGCGCAGGAGTCCGGAATGGGCTTCTGCGCATTTTGCAAATCTGCGTTTCGTGAGAAAAGTTATGAAAATTATGCATACCCCTTGCAATTAACCGGCAATTTATGTTATAATAGAATAGAATACTTATGGGGGGCAGAAGGTATGCGCATTTTGGGAATCGACCCCGGCTATGCGATTGTCGGTTTCGGCATCGTTGATTATCAGGGGAATACATTCCATACTGTTGAATACGGTGCGATCACCACACAGGCGCATACCGATTTCGGACAGCGGCTGACTTGTATCTATGAGGATATGAATTATCTGCTGGACAAATACCGCCCGCAGTATTTATCCATTGAGAAGCTGTTTTTCAATACGAATAAAACAACCGGCATTATGGTCGCGGAAGCACGCGGCGTGATCCTGCTTGCCTGTGCGCAGCACGGGATGCCGGTGTTTGAGTATACGCCGCTGCAAGTGAAATCCGCAGTCGTCGGATACGGCGTGGCGGAAAAGCGGCAGGTCATGGATATGACAAGACGGATCCTGCATTTGCAGGAGATCCCGAAACCGGATGACGCGGCGGATGCGCTGGCACTCGCCATCTGTCACGGCCATTGTGCGCGTCCGGATTATTAGGGCGTGTTGACACTATAATAAATAATATGCGGATTTTTGAGATGATTTTGTTCCGTTCAAGGCAAAAATCCGCAGGCGGGCTGTCGCCCGGCAAGGATTTTTAACGACGAACGGGGCAAAATCAGCCAAAAAGACGCGTGTTAGGCTTCGTGTCAACACGCCCTGAAACGGGGGATCGGTTTGATAGACCATATTCGCGGGACGGTGTGCCGGAAAGAGCCGAATCTCGTGGTGATCGAATGCGGCGGCATCGGATATGCCTGCCGGACAAGTGTGCAGACGGCTGCCAATACCGCAGCGGTGGGCGAGGAAAGTACCTTGTATACCCGCCTGACCGTCAGAGAAGATGAAATTGCACTGTATGGCTTTTCGGATGTCAGTGAGCGCGTCTGCTTTGACCAGCTCACAAGTGTATCAGGTGTCGGCCCGAAAGCAGCGCTTGCCATCCTTTCGGATTTTACGCCGGATCGGTTTGCGCTGGCAGCAGCATCCGGCGATTATAAGCAGTTTACCAAGACCAAGGGCATCGGTACGAAAACCGCGCAGCGGATCGTGCTGGAGCTGAAAGATAAAGTCAGCAAGACTGTGCAGGCGGAAGGCTTTTCTGCACCGCCGGTCATGTCCGGCAGCGGCAATCTCGAAGAAGCAATGTCTGCACTGCAAGTGCTCGGCTATTCGCAGGGCGAAGCGGCATCTGTGCTGGCTGGATTGGATCCGGCTTTGCCGTCATCTGAGCTGATCCGGCTCTCTCTGATGCAGCTCGGTAAAAATATGATATAAGCGGGAGCACCTGCCGGATCTGCATGGATTCATCCTGCGGAAATCGGCTGCTTTTGCCTTATGATAATTAAAATAAGATATCCGGAACATATGCCGGATGTCCCGGAGGAACTATGAAACAGAATCGTTACCATCTGACAGCAATTGCACTGTCGGCACTGCTGCTTTGCAGCAACGGACTGACTGCGTGCAGCAATACCGATTCCGCAGAAACGGAGCCGGCAGAACAGTCGGTCGCAGAGATCATTTCGGAAGAAACCGAAGCTGTCTCTGCGCAGACTGAAACAACGACAGCAGAAGCATCATCGGAAACAGAAACCACAACAACGAAAGCTGAAAATGTCGGGCAGATCGCTGCTCCTTCTGCCGTGGAATATAACGCGGAAGAACAGGATACAATGGTGCAGGAGGCACAGGAAGTGCTGGAGCAATTCCTGCAAGCCTGCCGGAACAACGATGAAGACGCAGTCATGAAGCTGTCCAATATCGGTCTTGCGCTTGGCTCGTTCGGCGCGGTTGACGATACAGAGCAATCGGATGAGCAGATCCGCAGCGAAATGATGAATGCACTCAGCGGGCTTACGGATTTCCGTATCTCCAACGGCGCATTTGAGCAGGAGATCATGGATCGGTATAATCAATACCGGACAGAGATCTTCGGCGAGATCGACGGCATGGAAGCGGATGCCGGTGACGATGACCTGAAGATCATCTCGATGGTGCAGAATCTCTATCAGCCGGTTGACGGTGTCTGCACCTTTGAAGTGGAAGCGACCGAAGACGGCGAGACTCAGACCGATACGATGTATCTGCTGCGGATGAACGGCAAATGGATCGTGGATATCGCTTTGATCCCGTCGCTGGTCGGGTATACGGCACGCGCAAAAGACGTTGCTGCGAATACCGCCGCAAAAGATGTCAAGAATGCGGCAAATACCGCACTGGTTGAGATGGATGATGCGGGTATGAATGTGCAGCTTCTGGATGGTGCACATTATTTTAAGCCGGAAGATTTTGCAGATGTGCCGGCTGTTGATACCGTCCGCACGGAAGAGGATGCCGTCAATCGCTTGAAAAAAGGAATGCTGGAATATTTTGCGGATGTACCCGAATACGATCAGGTCGCATTGAAAATCGACGGCGGCATGTGTATTGCAGTTGCCGTTGCGCTCAAGGACGGCGAAAAAACGCAGTTCGGCAGTTATCCGCTGCTTGAGGATGATACGGAATACACGGATATTGAAGCTGTATTGCGTGCGGTCGATTCATCGCAGTAAGCGGTTCACAAACAGAAAAATAAACTGTGAAGGAGGATCCCACTATGAATTTGGATGAGTTGCTGAAAGAAGCGATCACAAAACCGGAAAAGCGTTCCATGTTTTTGCAGATGCTGATTAAAAGTGATGTGTATGTCATTTGTAAGCATCCGGTCAAGACGGATGAGATCAATGGCGGTATCTCGATGGAGCTGGTGACGACCCAGAATCCGGACGGTGATATTTTCATCCCGTTTTTCACAAGCTACCGTTCCTTGCAGCAGTTCGCAAAGCGGTATGTCAATTGTTACCGGCTGAACTGCCTGCGGCTGTTTGATTTGATCCAGTCGGCAAATGCAGTGCTGAACCCGAATTCATACGGCAAGGAATTTTCTTCACAGGAGATCAAAAGCATCCTCATGGTGGCGCGGAATCTGAATATTCCGGCGATCTCCATGAAGGAAGAAGAAACCATTGAATACCGGAAAACGCAGAAGAATCTGGATCATTTGCTGCGCCCGATGACACGGTATCTGACCCGGCAGGCGAATGTGGATGCGTGCTATCTGGTCGAGATGGTGCGCGGCTGCGAAAAGCCGCAGATCCTGTTCGTGTTTGATATGAACGGCAATACCAGAAAGCTGTTTTTCCCGCTTTCCAAGTATATGCAGAATTATACCAAATCCGGCGATTCACTGGTCTTTATCAGTCTGGAAGAACAGGCTGCACAGAAAGCAGTCAAGGATATTGATCCGTTTTATGTCCGCAAAAAGCGCTTTTTCGAACGCTGAACCATTTCATATGATGATTTTTACAGTCAGGAAAGGATATTGCAATGCCACCTTCTCGTAAACCTTCCAGTTCTCATTCGTCCCGTCCGGCGCGTCATACTTCTCATTCTTCCCATCACAGCTCCCACAGCTCCCATTCCTCTTACCATTCAACGCATCATTCTTCTTATCACCGTCCGCAGTATCATTCCAATTACAGCCATCATTCATCCAATTCCGGCTTTTTGGGCGGATTGCTGCTCGGCAGCCATCTGGGACAGCAGAATCAATCCGGCGGAACAACGATCGTAAACAATTATGCACAGCAGCAGCCCGCTGCTCAATTATATGACTGCCCCTACTGCGGCAGCAGAGTGACCGGCGTGCCGTCACAAAACGGACTTTCTTCGCTTTCCTGCCCGAATTGCGGCGGTGTCTTGCAGCAGAACAATGCTGTTTTTCAGCAGCAGCAGCCGGCACAGCAGTTTATTCAGTCGCCGGCATTTGCGGGTGATTATAATGCGCGTGCTGTACAGAGCAACCGGAATCAGGGACGTTCCTGCCTTGCCACTGTGATCGGCTTTGTGATGGTCGCAGTGATTATTGCATGCATCCTGTTTTTCCTGTTCCGCGGAAATGCCGGAAGCAATCAGGGCTATTCCAATACGACCAATTATAACTACAGCGATTCGCATGAGGACAGCATCTATGTTCCGGCGCTGGAACGCTATGTGGACTGGAATAATGAATACGACAGCTATTATGACAGGGAAACAGATTGCTATTTCTTCCTGAATCAGGAAATGAATCCGCCGATCTGGCAATATTGGTTTGAAGAAGTCTCATCCCGTTACGGCGATTACGGCTGGATGGAATGGGATGATGATGAGCGCTGCTGGTATATTCAGGAAGGTGCGAATTCGTGGGTGAAACTGCCGGAATCGGAGTATACCAATTATCTCTGGCATATGGACTAAGAACAGGAAATCGGAGAACAGCAAAGCATGATTGAAACAGGAACACCGGTGTATGAGGACGAGGAACGGCTTTCCAGCCCGGAAGTGCTCTCGCAGGACGGCGAACTGGAAGTCTCCCTGCGTCCGAAAACACTGCATGATTACATCGGGCAGGATCAGGTCAAGGAGAATCTTGCGGTTTATATCGAGGCTGCAAGAAGACGGGGCGAACCGCTTGACCATGTTCTGCTTTACGGGCCGCCGGGACTCGGCAAAACAACGCTTTCAGGCATCATTGCGCATGAACTCGGTGTGAATCTGCGGATCACATCGGGGCCTGCGATCGAGAAGCCGGGTGATCTGGCTGCCTTGCTGACCAATCTGGGCAGAGGCGATGTCTTGTTTGTCGATGAGATCCACCGGCTGTCCAGAGCCGTTGAGGAAGTGCTGTATCCGGCACTGGAAGACAGAGCACTGGATATCATGATCGGCAAGGGGCCTTCTGCGCGGAGCATCCGGGTGGATTTGCAGCCGTTTACGCTGGTCGGCGCGACAACAAGAGCCGGACAACTGACCGCACCGCTAAGGGATCGCTTCGGGATCGTGCAGCGTCTGGAGCTGTATACGCCGGAGCAGCTTTG
>DMBA01000384.1 GCA_003446315.1 Ruminococcus sp.
ATATGAAAACGGATTTGCGCATGTTGAACGGATACGGGCGGGTTTATGCGTTTCTTTGGGCACGCTGATTGAATCGGTATCTCCGATGGATTCAAAATGGGAGCCTCATTTATCAGAGCACATAGAACAAGATCGCAATTGCCTGAAGCAAACTGCCCGCATTCACGAACAAATGGAAGATGCCATGTACATACCGGTGTTTTTTTCCAAGCCCATAGAGCACAGCGCCGACCGTATAGCACAGACCGCCGCCGAGCAGCCACAAGAAGCCGCGGAGCGTCAGGGCACGCAGCGTCATCGGAATGATCACGACAATTGCCCATCCCATACAAAGATAGAAAATCATGCTGAGCTTGCTGTATTTTTTCAGGTCAATCGCAGTAAAGACACTTGCACCCATCGCGCAGCCCCACTCGATCAGCAGCACAATCCATGCAGCAGCAGGCGATTCTTTCCGAATAGAAACAAGCAGCACCGGCGTATACGTTCCGGCGATCATAAAATAGATCGTGCAATGGTCAACGATCTGCATGACACGCTTGCCCATGCTGTCCGGCAGCCCGTGATAAACACTTGACACAACAAACAGGCAGCATGTGAGAAAACCATAAATGCTGCTGCTGACGATCGCCCACGGATCCCCGTGCTGTGCGCTGATGATGATACCGCCGATGAGGATCAGCAATCCGATCGCGCCCCCGACGATATGCGTAATCATATTCATCAATTCTTCGCCGTGTGTGTAATCCGGCAAGACACGTTCCCGCAGCGGCGTCCGTTTCTTCAATGTGGTCATAAAAACATCCCCTTTTCCCATTGGTTCTGTTTTTATCATACCCGATTCCGCCGCCAAAAGCAACCTACTGTTTTTCCAATTGGCTCTCCACTTTCAGGGAATCGACTCCACCGAAAAAACAACGGATCCACGTTGATTCTACAGCCGGTAGAAAGCACATAAAACGCAGTAGAACCCGAAATCTACCGAAAAAAGCACAGGCACACCGCAGCAAAGAAACCGGTGTGCCTGTGCTTTTATGGAGAGTAACTGAATGTCGAATCAAGTCAATCCGAGTTCAACGGCTTTTTCATCAAATTTCGAGAATTCATCGCCGTAGTAATTGTTGAACCACATATCCATCATCTGCTCATAGCGCGGATGCCCCCAGCGCCAGCCCTGATCGACAGAGCCGGAACCAAACCGGACGATTTTCGCATCCGGATATGTTTCTTCGAGCTGCGCAAATCCGTTGCCGCCGACGCTTGTGCATTCCAGCCAGATTCGTTCCATCATCGGCGAATGCAGCAGCGGCTCGATGTCATAAAGACCGCCGTTATAGCTGATATTGACATCCACCAGCTCATGCAGCTCTGCCAGCGGTGAAATATCGCTGATCCGGTTGACGAACAATTCCAGATAATGCAGATGTTTGAGTTTTTTCAGCGGAGTGAGGTCATGCACCTGATTATCTGCAAGGATCAGCAAGCGCAATTCCGGCAGATAATCACCGATCACGGAAAGATCAGAAATTGCCTGATGTCCAAGATCCAGCGCACGCAGATCGGTGCAATATTTGAGCACCTGAATGCTGTCCGATGTCATGCGCGGGTAGTCATAATGAACAATGAGCACAGAAAACGCAACATCGTCTGTCCGGAGCGACCATTTTGTGCCGAGATAGATCCGCCAAACGACCTTGATATCCGGCAGATCCTCACGCAGCCCCTGCAATGTTTCATTGGAAAGACCGCAGTCACAGAGAATGAGTTTTTCCAGCGAAGGGAACTGCGAAACGGCTTCCTTCAGGGCATCGAGGTCATCTTCTGTCAATTGCTTGCCGGAAAGATCCCACTCTGTGAGTGTCGAATCATAGATCTCGCCGTCATATTTCACATCCCAGCCAAACGACACATCGGGAAACTGTTTGCCCAATGCGATTTTCTCGTCGATGGAAAGCGGCTGATCGTGAAGATCGACAAACCGAAGCTGCGGAAGCAATGCAAGCTGATCGCATAAAGACGCATCCAGTTTCACATCACGCAGATCCAGTTCTTCCGTGTTTTCCGGAACCGTTTTGCCGTAGATCTCATAAGTACCGAGCACCTCAAAGGAAACATCCGGATATGCTTCCGTCAGCATATCTTTTTCGGTTTCCGGAATGGTCACAGAGCCGAAAATGACGGTTTGCAGATCAGGCAGATAATCAATTTTCCGCATGAATGTTTTTGCATCGGAAAAGCCATGATCGGAAAGATCCAGCGTTTTGAGGTCTGTATCATAATGCTTGCCCTCAATATCAACAACAGTATGATAAACCAATTCAGTATCAGGAAACTCCTGCCGAAGCGAAAACGCCTCTTCCGCTTCGATCCGGAAGCTGCCGAGATCGGCACGTTTGAGATTCTTGAACCGTTTGAGATACGCTTTCAGCGAATCAAGATCCGGGATTTCGTTGCCGTGAAACTTGATTTCTTCCATGAAAATATCGCTGGGCGCACCGAACATATTAAAATGCGTATGGTTGTAATACCAAATACTCAATCCTGAAATTGCAAGGATCACAGCAGCGAGCACACCGATCAAACAAACTCTTTTTCGTTTTTCCTGTTCTGAAAGCGGCTTCTTCTGCGTGGGATCTGCAAGTGCAGAAACGGCTTCTGTCTGTACAGGAAGAACCGCAGTCGAATCAGCTTGCGGCGTAACTTGCTCTGTTTCCGGTAGATCCTGTTTTGCTTTCTGTTTCTTCATAATCCCAGCTCCCGACATGGACAAATGACGACATCGACACAAAACACACTGAAAAACCGATTGCTGTAGATGCAATCGGTTTCAGCGTAAAGATTGGGGCAGCAGGATTTGAACCTACGAATGCCAGAGTCAAAGTCTGGTG
>DMBA01000145.1 GCA_003446315.1 Ruminococcus sp.
AGACAGAGGCTATGACCATGGGTGACCGTATCGTTGTTATGAAGGGCGGCTTCGTCCAGCAGATCGACACCCCGCAGAACCTCTATGAGACTCCGTGCAATAAGTTCGTTGCCGGATTCCTTGGTTCTCCGCAGATGAACTTCATCGACGCTGTTCTCATTTACAGAGACGGTCAGTATGTCGTTCAGTTCGGTTCCGATGACACCAAGCTCAGCAAGGGCATGAAGTCTGAAGTGATCCTGCCGCAGAGCAAGGTCACACCGGATCTGGAGCATTATATCGACAAGGAAGTGATTCTGGGTATCCGTCCGGAAAACATCCACGACGAGCCGCAGTATCTTGCAAATGCGACCACCGGTATTGTTAAGACCACTGTTGAAATCACCGAGCTGATGGGCGCTGAAACCTATCTGTACCTCGATTTCGAAGGCGTGAAGATGACTGCTCGTGTTTCTCCGAAGTCTACTGCACGTCCGCAGGACGAAATTGATGTTGTGTTCGATGCAGAGTACATCCATCTCTTTGATAAGGAAACTGAAAAGACCATCATCAACTAATTCTGTTCGTACAAATGACCCGTTCTGCTGTATCGGCAGAACGGGTCTGGTTTTTCTCTCCGGAAAGCAAGCATTCCCCCTTTTTTTCAAACCCAAAGGAGCATGATAAAAATGAGATTTGCCTTTTTTGATGCAAAAGCCTATGATAAACCGTCTTTTGAAAAGTACGGCGCAGAGCATGGCATCAAGTTTAAGTTTTATGATACCAAACTGACAGAGGATACCGCAGAGCTCGCCCGAAACTGCGACGGCGTTTGCACGTTTGTGAATGATACGCTCAATGCAAATGTGCTGGAAAAGCTCGCAGATCTTGAGTGCAAATATCTCGCACTCCGCTGCGCAGGCTATAATAATGTGGATTTGAAAGCGGCTGCAAACTGCGGTTTGCGTGCGGCGCATGTTCCCGCATATTCGCCCTATGCAGTCGCAGAGCATGCAATGGCTTTGCTTCTGACCTCTGTTCGCCGGATCCATAAGGCTTATATCCGCACAAGAGATTTCAATTTCAGCCTGAACGGTATGACCGGATTTGATCTCCACGGCAAAACCGTCGGTGTGGTCGGCACCGGTCGCATCGGGCGCGTGTTTATTGATATTTGCAGGGGCTTTGGCATGCATGTCATCGCATATGACAAATTCCCGGCAAAAGATACGGATATTGAATATGTGACGCTGGAAGAACTGCTGAGCAGAAGCGATATTGTTTCGCTGCACTGCCCGCTGACGGATGAAACAAAGCATCTGATTAACTGTGATACAATTCAGCTTATGAAAAAAGGCGTGGTCATTATCAATACATCCCGCGGTGCGCTGATTGACGCGGAGTGCCTGCTGGAAGGCATCAAAGCCCGGAAGATCGGGGCGGCGTGCCTGGATGTGTATGAGGAAGAAACCGACTATTTCTATGAGGATCTCTCCGGTCACATCATCAGCGATGATATTCTGGCGCGTCTGATCTCGATGCCGAATGTCATTGTGACCTCGCATCAGGCATTTCTGACGGAAGAAGCCCTGAGCAATATCGCGGAAACAACGGTGCTGAATATGAGACAGCTCCACGATTTCGGCTGCTGTGCAAATGAACTGATCTGGAAAGACGGCGAGATCGTGCATGGTAAGGCACCTGAGCAGAAATAAGAAAAAGGCATCTGCGATGCCGCAATCCCCGTTTGAAAATCCTGTTTTTGGACATATTGACTGTATGATTCTAACAGGAAAAATAATTCCAACCGAAAAAGGAGTATTGCTATGACAGTTACAAATGATATCAGATACATCGGCGTAAACGATCATCAGATCGACCTGTTTGAAGGACAGTATGATGTTCCGAACGGCATGGCTTATAATTCCTATGTCATCCTCGATGAGAAGATCGCGGTCATGGATACCGTTGACCGCAATTTCACACATGAATGGCTCGATAATCTTGCAGGTGCGCTCGGCGGCAGAAAGCCGGATTATCTCGTCGTGCAGCATATGGAGCCTGACCACTCTGCCAATATCGCAAACTTCCTGAATCTGTATCCGGATGCAAAGGTCGTGGCATCTGCAAAGGCTTTCCAGATGATGCAGAATTTCTTCGGCACAGATTATGCAGAGCGCAGAATCATTGTGAAGGAAAAAGATACGCTGGAGCTTGGAAAACATACTTTGACGTTCGTCACGGCTCCGATGGTGCATTGGCCGGAAGTGCTCATGACCTATGACAGCACAGATAAAGTGCTCTTTACGGCGGACGGCTTCGGCAAATTCGGTGCACTGGATGTTGAGGAAGACTGGGCTTGTGAAGCACGCCGCTATTACTTCGGCATCGTCGGCAAATACGGTGCACAGGTGCAGGCGGTTCTGAAAAAGGCTGCTGCTTTGGATATTCAGATCATCTGCCCGCTGCACGGCCCGGTGCTCTCGGAGAATCTCGGCTACTATATCGGGCTGTATGATACATGGTCAAGCTACAGCACCGAAACAGAGGGCATTGCAGTGTTCTATACCTCTGTTTACGGCAATACCAAACGTGCCGCAGAAAAGCTCGCCGAAGCCCTGAAGGCAAACGGCTGCCCGAAGGTCGCTTTGAATGATCTTGCGCGTGAAGATATGGCGGAATGCGTGGAAGATGCCTTCCGTTATGGCAGAATCGTCCTCGCAACAACCACCTATAATGCAGAGATCTTCCCGTTTATGCGTATTTTCATTGAGGAGCTGACAGAAC
>DMBA01000271.1 GCA_003446315.1 Ruminococcus sp.
GCACGGATTTTGCTTTCGTGACCGTGCGTGCATAATGGACTGCAAGCTGCATCATTTCTCTGCCGATGCCCTGCCCGCGTCTGCTGCTGTCTGTCATGACAAATTTGAAAAAGCCGGTGTCGGTTTCCGGATGGATCGCATAGCAGAAAAAGCCGATCGCCTGCCCGTTTTCATCTGCTGCCACATACGGCATGTCACCGTGTTCGACTGCCAGTGCATGCAGTTTTTTATGAAAGGCTTCCGGCTCCGGCGGATATGGCAGAAGATCGGCACACCAGAGCGCATGCGTCCGCGGATCCGTGATCCATTTGGAGATCACCGGAAAATCCCATTCCGGCAGATAGGGTCTGATTCTCATTGTTTTCACCTGTTTTCATTGTCTGATCCGGTCAGTTGCTGCCCCAGTAATCATTGAGGAATGCCGTGCGCTTTTCCAGCCAGTCAGCCAGATATTCCGCAGCCTGTTCCTGATCCTTACATTTCCGTGCAGAACGGGAAAGCTCCTGATAAAAATCAGCGTTATTGCGGATATTATCCCATTTCTCATAGTTTCTGGCAAATGCATTCTGATAATCCTTTGTTTCTTGCAGGATCATATCATGTGCTTTGCGGAAAACACCGGATTCATATGCTTTTTTCCATGTTTCCCGGATCACATCCTGATACCAGTCCTCGTACATCAGGACAGCCAGCCACGGATTGATCGTTTCATAATTGCCTTTGTAGTCCGGCCCGCAGTCTACATCCGGGATCAGATTTGCGGCATAAAAGCCGGTGCCGTCTTCACAGCGCATCTTGTTGCCCATCGCAGAATCAAAATCCCACGGCGCTTCAAACCGCAGTTTTTTGCTGCCGCCTTCGCCGAAATCCACATCCATATAAAAGCTCGACCAGTACAGATCTGCGTCACAGGTCAGCTCGCTGATGATGTACATATCTGCAAGCGACTGCACATCGACTGCCTGTTCCACGGCTTCCTGCGGCGAGATCGACGTATCTTCGCTGATCTCCGTGAAGGCATCGTTGAAGACCATCGCTTTGTTTTCGTAGGCTGCGGCATACATGATCTCATAAACATGATTCAAATAAGATGCGATGAAATCATGCTGCTCCTGTGTGTTGATCTGACTTTTGATCGTGATGCCCACATCCCGTTTCGGATCGCTGCTGTTCTTCGGCAGACAGCTCATGGTTTTCTCATTGCCGCCTTCGCCGTCAAACGGGGTCAGAGGTGCATTGTCTGCATATTCCACATGGAATTGGTGAAGCGGATCTTCATTATAATAATAGCCGTCAAATTCCATCAGATAGCCGATATTTGTGCCGGTATCTTCCGGCTGTACTTCTGTGATCGCAATGCGTTCCGGATTGACCTGCTGCTGTTCCGCAAGCAGATAAACACCCCAGTATTCCTGATTGACAAATACTTCCGCAAATTGTGCATCTGATGCGTAAAGACCGTCTGCACCGAGGATCTCACGCGCTATGGACAGCGCGGTGCGGTCACGCAGCAGGGAAGCATCTTTATATGCTGCAAGGAGCAGCCAGTTCCGGAAGGCTGCACCATCATGCATGCCAAGCAGATTCTGCTTTTCCGTGAATTTGAGCCGCAGCGGTTTTTTCGGATAATTCGTTGTCCAGTTGCCGCGCACTTTGACCTCTGCTTCTGCATCGGCAAGCAGCAGATTCTGATCCGGGTCTGTGAGCGAGATCTTGCAGGTCTCGTAGTAGGGGGCAGGCGGCATCACATAACCGGGTGTCCATGTTGCGATCTGCTCTGCTACATGCGCTGCGACCGGTTTTGTGATGAAATCCATGACATTGCTTTCCTGCGATACCGTTTGAATGGAAAGGACAGGCAGCTCTTTATAATCGCTGAGATCCAGCGGCTTTGTTTCTGTTGATCCGGTATCCGCTGCCGATGTTTCTGTCGGAGCCGTCATGAAGGACATAACCGGTTCCTGTTCTGATGTGTTTTGTGTACATGCTGTCAGTGTGACGAGCAGTGCTGTGATGCATAATGCGGCGTGACATTTTTTCATGATTCTGTTCTCCTTGTTTCTGGTATGGATTTCGTTGCTTCATAAAGGCAGCCTTGCTGCCAGCCGTTTTCTCCCATGCGCTGATTGATCGCGGCAATGATCTCATTTTTCTGCAAATTCCAGTCCGGTGCGGTGAGCTGATCCGGCGGACAATCGCCTGTGAGCCGGTGCACGATCATATCCGGTGCGATGTGGGTCAGCACATATGTGACTGCGCTGACATATTCCTGCATGGACATCGGGCGATAACTGCCGCTGCGATACATCTGCTCCAGAACCGTATCGTGCATGACGTAAACCGAATGGATCTTGATGCCCCACGGATGCAGCGAATTGATATACCGGACGGTATTTGCAATGTCCTGCATATCTTCTCCCGGCAGCCCGATCATCATATGCAATACAAACGGGATATTGCGTGCACGGAGCAATGCAGCCGCTTCTGTGCACCGTTCCCGCAGATATCCGCGGTTGATGCGGCGGGCAGTCTCATCATTGGCAGTCTGAAGCCCAAGCTCTACCCAGACATCATATTTTGCCGTATAATCGTGCAGCAGATCTGCGATCTCCGGCGTGATGCAATCGGGTCTTGTGCCGACTGCAAGTGCACGCATGCGTTCCTGCTGCATGGCTTCGTCATAGCGCTGTTTCAGGATCTCCACCGGCGCATATGTATTTGTGAAATTCTGGAAATATGCGATAAATCCGTCTGATTTCGGATTCCGCCGGATAAAACGTGCTGTTTGTTCCGCAACGGACAGCGCACCCAGCCGGATATGCTCACCGGCACCGCGCTCCCCGCAGAAAATGCATCCGCCTGTGCCGCAGGTGCCGTCCCGGTTCGGGCAGGTGAATCCGCCGTCAATGCAGATCTTGGTCATTTTGCAGTGAAAATGTTCCCGCAGCCATCCGCTGTAATTCCGATAAAACATCGTTTCCCTTCTCCCGCTGTGTCTTTTTACTTGTGTCCTATTATACCGTATATCGGCATAAAAAGCAAGTGGGCAGACTGCTTTTTTATCTGCCCACTTTTTTGTATCGCTTATGAGATCTCGATGATCGGTAAGTGAATGACCCCGTCATCATCCGTTGTGACGGGAACATCCGTGATGACCGGTTGGGGGGGATCCTGTTCCCGCGGTTCTGTGATGATATCAGCCGGCGCTTTTGCGCTGTCATCTGTCACCCAGCCATCCCGGGGAATATCGCCCGGATCCGATGTCTTTGCATGACCCGGTGTATCTGCCAGCTGCGGCGTATCTGCATGCTGCGGCGTATCTGCTTGCTGCGGCGCATCGGTTTGCTGCTGCGGCGTGCGTGTGCGGTCAGCCGGCTGTGCTGTTGTGCCGCCGACTGTTGTGGTATGGGTGGTCTGCTGTTTGGATGCATCGGTTTTTGCATGCTGCTTTGCCGTATCGCCGGCACGGTCATCTCCGGCGGATTCGTCCGGTGATGCAGCGGTCGTTTCCGTTACGGTGCCGAGTGTTGCCGTGACAAAATTTGTTTCATTGCTTTTTTGTCCGCAGCCGGTGAGCAGCAAACCGGTCAGCAGCAGGCAGGGAAAGAATCGTTTCATTATACCCAACCGCCTTTTACTGTGTCATCATCCACCGGCGGAGAGGTTGTGATGACATCTTCCGATTCGAATGCAATGATCTCCATTTGCGGTGCTTCATACTGCTGCTTGTTCATATGCTGATCTCCTTTCAGGCGCTGGGGGCAATCAATTCATGTGCTTCCGTATAATAAACAAATAATGCTTTTGCAAGCGAAGAAATCTTCGGATTCGGGCTGTTGACCTGTGCTGCGATCCACTGCATTTCACTGATATGTGTGATGTAATTGCCGTCCACATAAAGTGCATCATTGGGGGAATTCAGAAAATCATAGCTGTCGCCGCCCCATTTGAGCAGGATATAATCGCCGGATCTGACATAGTAATAATACATATCCGTTCCGCCGTACAGACGGGGGATCTTGAAATGCTCCTTGAATTCCGTTTCAGACATATCACCCTTGAATGCGAGCAGCAGATATGCCTGCTCCTGAAGCGTCAGGTTCATGCCGTAATATTCAAGACCGAGGTTTGCTGCTGCTCCTTCCAGTGCACTGCGGTTGAACGGCATGCCGATGCCTTCCATATTGAATGTCCGGTCGGCATAATCCGTGCGGTCGGCGGGATCAAGCAGACTGTTTGCAAGATGATCTGTATTGTAATCCTGTGCGATCTGCACGGCAGAACCGAAATTCAGCATCGCTTTGATGACATCCTGATATTTTGCATATTCCGGATCATCCAAAACGGCTTTTGCATATTCCGCAAAGGTGATCTCTTTGGTCAGGATCGTGGTTTCCGGCAGACCGGTGTGCGGCTCGATATCCTGATAATCCTGATATGTGATCCGGATGGTGTGCGGTGTCATCATATCCTTGGCGCTGACACTGAAACCTGTTCTGCCTACAAATGTGGGTTCGCTCGGATCATCACCTTCATCGTCCGGATCATACGGAGAAAGCTCGTCGATCGGGATCTCCCTTTCATCCAGATAGAAACGATACCGTTCATTATCCGGGAACTCGGCTTTGATCTCCGCAGAAAATCTGCCGGAACTGAATGTGTATGCTTCCATATAAACGGACGGGACGGAAACCACGATCGGATACATATATGCATCTGAGCGTACTTCGTATGCAAAGCCGCCGGATTCTGTCGGCATCACGGGCAGAAGCTCGCCGGTATACGAACGGTTCAGATAGTCATAATTGAGCTGTTCGGAGCAGCACACATCTGCCAGATAACCGTGTGAAGTGCTGCTGACTGTCAGTGTCTCATCGCTCTTTGCATAGACATAGATCTCGTGATTTGCGTTTGTGGTGTTATCGACAAAAAGTGCCGTATCATCAAATGCAAGCTGATCTCCATAGACCTGATTCGGATAATAATCGCTGCCGTCATCACAGATCACGGTGATCTTATTGTACGGAGCAGTCGGCATATTGCCGATCATTCTGACAGTGGCAAACGTCTGCTTCGGAATGTAAATCGCTTCCAGTGCATTGCAGCCGTCAAATGATTCCGAATTGCAGTAGATGTTTGCATTATCCGTAATAACGGCTGAAAGTGCCGCACAGTCTGTAAATGCATTGTGCTCAATTAAATCGACGGAATGCGGCAGAAGAACGCTTTCAGCGGCAGAGCCGGAAAAAGCATATTCTGCAATGATCCGTGTCTGATCTTCGATCAATACCTGCTTTTCCGCAGAAGGGAACCGGATCAGCGCTTTTTCCGGATAATCATCTTCCGGATAATCGAGGATCCGATACAATGCGCCGTCATAGGATCTGTAATCCTGGTTTCCCCATGCGACCTGAATGGATTTCAGGGAAGGCAGCGATACTGCAAACGGCGTTGCAATTAATGCTACGGTCGTCGGAATGGAGATCGTTTCAAGCGATGCGCAGTTGCTGAATACATGCTTATCAATCTGCTGGATGCCTTCTTCAATGACAACAGATTTGATTCTGGGATCACCGGAAAATGCACTGTCGCCGATCGCGCCCGTTCCGGAGATGCGCAGTTCGCCCGTTTGGGGATCGAGCGTTGCTGTGGCATTGTCGGAATACCACTCCGGATTCATAAAAGCAGAATGCGGTGTGTCCGGATCTCCTGTCGCCGGCGGGCTATAGAATCCGCAGGGAAAAGAGATCAGCTCCATATCTTCGGCAAATGCTGTCAGCGCCGGTGATTTGACAGATGCAGATTGTGTCGTGACTGCAAACGCGCCGGCTGTCAGGGTCAGTGCAAGGCAGGCTGCGGCTGTTTTATGCAGCAGATGAGATGACAAATGCATAGCAGATACCTCCTAAATATTGTGGATTCAGCTTCAAACGGTAAAAACTGTAAAATTATTATACCATGAATTATACACCCTGTCAAGGACTATTTGCAGCCGGAATCCGGTAAAAAGTGCGGAAAAGTCATGAGAAATGATAAATTGTTATTGCATCGGAGAAATGCTTGTGCTATAATGAAGGAAAATACTGCATCTGCCGCATAAAACGGCATCTCTTGATGCTTGCCGGCTGCAATGCAGAAAAAGGGGGAAATCATATGAAAAAAGGAATCTTACTGTCCGCTGCTGTTTGTACGGCTTCTTTTACCGTCGGGCTGATGCCGCCGCAGTCTGCCGCGGCTGCCGGAACGGATCTGTATGTGGGATACAGCGGGCGATCCGGCAATTATGCTTCGGTGCAGGCGGCTGTCGATGCGGCTGCGCAGATCAATCCGAAATCTGAAAATGAGCGCGTGACCATTCATATTGCGCCGGGAATCTATCGGGAACAGATCACGGTGACGACACCGTATCTGAGCTTTGTGAATGATACGCCGGAAGATCAGGTGCTGCTGACATGGTATTACGGCATCGGGTATCAGTATTACAGTGTCAGTGCAGACGGTGTTTACAGTGCCGATGCTGCGCGTGCCAAAACGGAAAAACATGAGCCGACACAGCGCTGGGGCTGTTCCGTGCGGGTGCGCTCCAATGCAACCGCATTCCGTGCCGAAAGCATCACCTTTGAAAACTCCTTTAACCGCTATGTGACCGATGCGGAACTGGCAGACGGCGTTTCACTCTCCGGCAGTCAGAAGATCACATTCCAGCGCTATAAAGGGGCGGATGTGCAGAGCAAAGCTGCAACGGAACGTGCGGCTGCCATTGCGATCGAAGCCAATTACAGCGAGTTTCTGGATTGTACCTTTATGAGCAGTCAGGATACGCTGTTTCTCGGTTCGCAGTACGGCTATTTCAAAGACTGTCTGATCGAAGGCAATACGGATTATATTTTTGGCTCCGGCACTTATGTTTTTGATACCTGTGAACTGCGGTTCAAGGGCTACAGCGGCAGCGCGGCAGGCGGTTATATCACGGCAAATAAAAATGCCGGAAAAACATTGTTCACCAATTGCGCCGTGACCGCTGCGTCCGGTATGAGCGTGAGCGCAGGATTCTTCGGCAGACCATGGGGCAATGAAGCCGATGTCGCGTTTGTCAATACCAAATTGCAGTATGAAGGCATCATTCAGGCTGCCGGCTGGACGCAAATGAGCAATAATCCGCCGGAGAATGCCAAGTTCAAAGAATACGGCACAACGGTAAACGGCAGGGGTGTGAATACATCCGGACGGGTGCGCGGAACTGTTTGCAGCAGTGCTGACGGTCTGGATACGCAGACCTATCTCGGAAGCTGGGTGCCGTATTATCTCAACGGCGGCCCGGTCGAGATCCCGGCGGTCAGCGGGAAACTGGTGCAGGATCTGAAACCGGTTCAGCCGGGTTATAGCTGGAAAATCCATGAAAATGTGCAGACCGGTGATGTCATCTTTACAGACCGTGATTTCACTTTCATCGCGCTGGCGGAGCAGCTCAAAGGCGGTGAGGCGGTCGTGACACCGTGTGACGGCAAATTGCTTTCCGGCTCGCTGGCGGAATTTACAGCAGCAGAAGATGTGAACGTATCTGTTTTGCTGGATACCCGCGTGGAGCATCTGCCGGACTGGCTTGCGGACTGGACAAAAACCGATCTGAGCGCTGAAACCAGCAATGATGTGCTGTTTGCAGTCTATCAGAAGACATTTGCAGCAGGGGAGCAGGTCACACTCGGTGAGAACGGACAGTCTTCCTATTGCATCAATTATACGGTGATCGTGCAGCAAGATGCAAAGCAGACGCTGCCCGGTGATGCCGATTGCAACGGAATCCTGAATGCAAAGGATCTGACGCTTTGCAAACGGCATCTGCTGGTGCCGGATACGCTCTCCGGTACCGCGCTTGCCAATGCGGACTGGAACGGTGACGGTCATTTTGACAGCAGCGATCCGGAGCAGCTTGCTTTCTTCCTGACGCATTGAATCCGGCGTTTAGCTGCGGCGGCAGACCCCGACTCGTTCGGGGTCTCAGCTTGTAGATAAAGTGTCTCCGACGGATTATAAATGAGGGCTCCGCCCTCAAACTCCTGCTTAAGGGCTATTAGCCCTTAAGAATCCCATTTTTGAGCCACAGAACAAAAGTG
>DMBA01000213.1:0-4295 GCA_003446315.1 Ruminococcus sp.
ATGGATTTTCTCGCACATTCCAGTGCAAAATCCTTATGTTCCCCGCATGAAACAACGGAATACGGGATATCATCGTATTCTGTATGTTCATCGAGCATGCCCATCCGGATACGGGTTCTCATCACATGGATGCAGGCAGTACGAATGTCATCCGCAGTGATTTTCCCGTCCTCATAGGCTTCCATCAGAACATCATATGTTCTGCCTGCATTCAGGTCGCAGCCGGATTTCAGCGCAAGTGCTGCTGTATCTTCCGGGAACATTGTCAGACCGTGATGCAGATGAATATCATCCAAAGCGCCGTAATCCGAAACAAAGTGACCGTCAAAGCCCCATTCTTTCAGTTTACCGCTCAGCATTTTGCTCGCGCAGGCAGCCTCGCCGTTCACACGGTTATAAGCGCCCATCACGATCTCAACGCCTGCATCGACCAGCGCATGGAAAGCAGGAAGATATGTTTCTTCCAGATCCCGCGGTGTTGCCTCGGCATCAAAGGAATGGCGGGAAGCTTCCGGGCCGCTGTGCACTGCAAAATGCTTTGCGCACGCAGCCGTTCTCAGATACTTGCCGCTGCCCTGCAATCCTTTCACAAAGGCTGTGCCGAGCGTCGTTGTCAGGAACGGGTCTTCGCCGTAAGTTTCCTGACCTCTGCCCCATCTGGGATCACGGAAAATATTGATATTCGGAGACCAGATCGAAAGTCCCTTATAAATGTCAAAGTCTCCGTGTTTTGAAAACTCGTTATATTTTGCACGCGCTTCGGTTGAAACGACCTCACCTTCCCGTTCGATCGCTTTGCTGTCAAACATTGCAGCCATTGCGATCGCCTGCGGGAACATTGTCGCCGTACCGGCACGCGCCGCGCCGTGCAGACCTTCATTCCACCAGTTATAAGCCGGGATGCCAAGCCGTTCAATTGCAGGCGCATCATAGATCAGTTGTGCAGCCTGTTCCGCAACTGTCAGGCGATCCGTCAGATCGACAGCACGTTCTTCCGGGGAGAAGGAAGGATCTCTGTATTTTTCCAAACGAATTCCTCCGTTTCTAAGATAATAGTATCACATCCGTTTATCGCTCTGCGATCATGGATGAAATAACCTGTTTCGGAGTCATCGCTGTTTCGCGGATCTCCCATGTTTCCTCTATGGTTGCCGATTCGCCCGGTTCATAACTGCGTTCCTCGCCGAGCAGTTCGCACTCCAAAAAGTATTTATTTGTATATGTCTCAAAATTGCATCCGAAATCCGGATACTTCGCATTGCTGTAACCCTGGAAGGTTTTCCGGAAGATCTGATTTCCGGCAGCATAGACAACATAGCCGTCCGTGACATTAAATCCTGCCTTGAAAGCACGTTCTGCGCGTTCGTCATGGCTGAGCGTTGCATAGGAATCGGTCAGCCCGAAGCGCGGGTCACGCACATCGGAATAACTCCAGAGCGCCATCGTCCGGTTTGGCAAAAAGCCGGTCTGTGTGCGGCAAAGCGGAATCAGTTCCGTACCGCCGGAAGCAAATCCGGTCACAGACCACGGTGCAAACTCAGCCGGCTCATCGGAAATATTCTGAATGGTATTCCGGATGCGGACAGTATGTTCATTCGACATTTCAATATACAGTGCAAATTGTTTGCCGAACGCAGTTGGCTTCGCTTCGAGCTTCAAAACGCCGTCAGCGTACTCATAATTCACACGGCTGTTGTCCGGATAATAGGTTTCCGGCATTTTTTCCGGAGCTGCCCACAAGCGGTGACCGCCGTAAGCATACCATGTGCCGTACCCTTTATTCAGCTCACAGAAGTCGCGGTTGATATCCTCAAAGAGAATATTCTTGCCGCCGCGGGTGCTGAAATAGATAATGCGGGGACCGACATCCAGCGTTGCCATGAGCTTGATGATACCGTTCTCCAGACAAATGCACTTTCCAAAATTCCGATACTCGGTCTCATAGCATTGAATCGTCATAAATTGCTCCTTTCTGCGTTATTTGTATTATATCCGATGCAGACGCAAAAGGCTAACCAAAAATTGCGTTATTCTTCCTGATTTTTGCGCAGTTGTCACAAATTCGCAGAAACTTCTTTACAAAATCAAGGCTTTACGCTATAATATAGGTATAGAAAGAAATAGGTTTTTGCCGGAATTGCCGCAAATTCTGAATCCGGCTTCCATCTTTAAGGGGTGATCGAAATGATTAAGAATCTATCCGGCGAATTCGAGACCGTCGAATACGAAAACAAACGATTTGTCATGCTTTATGACAACAATGAGGTTGAATGCTACCCGACCCACTGGCACAATGCCGTAGAGATCATTATGCCGATCGAAAACAGCTTCACCGTCCATACCGGCGCACAGGAATTTCACTTGCAGGAGCGTGAAATTATCATCATTCCGCCCGGCGAACTGCACATGCTTCCGCCGCAAAAAGGCCGCCGGATCATATTCCAGTGTGACAACAGCGTTCTGAACGGCGTATCCGCGCTGGAAGCGGTCATGCCGGTCTTTCAGGAGCCGCTGCACATCACGCCGGAAACCGACCGGGATCTTTATTTGCTTGCAAAGAAGCAGATCCTGGATATCTATTCGGAATATTACGCAAATTCGGAGATTTCGGATGTCCGGATCTATCTGAATGTCATCAATTTACTGGTCGCGGTGCGGGAATATCAGATCGAGCAGAATTTGCAGTCGCTCGCCTGCGCAAAGGATAAAGTGTACCAGTACAGCGAGAAATTCAAGCTCGTGCTCAAGTATATCGACCAGAACTATATGTATGACATTTCGCTCGATCAGCTTGCAGCGATCGCAGGCTACAGCAAGTTCCATTTTTCGCGTATTTTCAAGCAATACAACTCCATGACATACATTCAGTACATCAACATGCGGCGTACCAGAGCAGCGGAAATGCTGCTGCTTGACCCATCTATTCCGATCACAGAAGTTGCGATGCGTGCCGGTTTTTCGAGTCTCTCCACATTTAACCGGATCTTCAAGGAATTCAAGCATTGTACGCCCTCAAGCTATCAGCGTTTTTATTCCTCAACCGGTGAGTTTTCCATTTCAGAGTAACCAAAAATTGCCGCCGCAGACCGAAAATGACCTGCGGCGGTTCTTATTTCCGATCCGAAGCGGTGGCAGAATCCACAAAAAGCACCGCAATTTTTGATAAGAGAAATTCGAAACTGATTGTATCATTTCAGTTTAGATATACTATATGTAATGCAAATATGAAAGGAGCAAATCCGTGGAGCATGAGCGCATTCTGCATATTCTGGATTATTTGACGCGATTTACAAATGAGAAAAAAGAAGTGACCGTGCGGGATATTCAGGCGCATCTTTCTGCGCAATATGCTTTGCACGATGTCTCCGCGCTGACGATCCGGCGGGATATTGACCGTCTGATCGCATCGGGCTATGATGTCTCCATCCGGCACGGCGCACATAATACGGCTTATTATTCGCTGACGACAAACGGCTTCACCTTTAACGAGATCCGGTTTCTGGTGGATTCCGTATCCATCAACCGCTTCCTGACAGATAAGCAGAAAAAGACGCTGATTCGTAAATTTGAAGTGCTTTGCTCCGAAGAAGAAGTGCGGCAGCTTGTCAGCCGGATCATGCTGAACAGCCGCACGGCACCGCAAACAGACCTGCTGGACAATCTGGAAAAGGTGCATCGGATCATCGCCGAAAAACGAAAGATCCAGTTTGATTACGGCAAATATGACACAAACGGGCAAATCAGTTACTATCACAAAACGCGCAATCTGATGCCCTGTACGGTCATTTATTTCAATGAGCGTTTTTATCTGCGCTGCATCGACGATGAAACCGGTAATCTGCGCACATATCGGGTAGACCGCATGAAGCACATCACTGCCGGTGAAAAAGGAAAACGCAAGCAGATACTGCCAAAACCGGAGGGTGCCGTTCTGGATATGTTCGATCCGGAAGGCTATGAACGGGTTGTGCTGCGGGTCAAGCGCTTCCTGCTGGATGATCTGATGGAGCAATTCGGCGCATTTGCGGATGCACATCCGGATCCGCAGCCGGACTGGGTACAGGTACATGTGCGCGTCGGGATCTGCAAAAGTTTCTTCCGCTGGCTGATGAAATACGGTGCGGATGCAGAACTGCTGCAACCGGAATCATTACGGGAACGCATGAAGCAGTATCTTCTGGAGACACTCGCACATTATAAAACTAATACAAATTGACTGACCATTTATCGTGATTTATGTTGATGTTTTCAACATTTGCTTTCGGAAGACAGCAACCGGTTTGATCCACTATATT
>DMBA01000213.1:4458-6557 GCA_003446315.1 Ruminococcus sp.
TGTCTTGCATTGCACTTCTGCTCGAACTGCTGCTGCTTTCAAATCTGCTCCGCACGCAATACAGAAACAACAAATTCAAGGATCAGATCAAAGCAAATGCTGTTGCTTTTATCCAAAAGAAATATGGATTCACAGCCGAACCGATCGAGATCGAACAGGAGCATTATTCCTCGGATTCCGACCGGTGGAAGGAGCAGAATTCGGTTGTCACAATGCAAAAAGATAACAAGAAATTTCATGTATTTACGTCGATTGATCCGGAATCTGACGAAAATGCGGATGACTACCAGTATGATGAGATCAATGAAGCACTGAAACAGCAGTTTGAAGCGGCATATCCGGGCGGAACCTGTATCCTCGTTCAGCCATATGATCCGAATTTAGTTGGAATCCACGCATCAGGCTGCATCAACCCCTATTATGACGGTTCCAATCTGGCGCAGATCTGCGAAAACCGGAGCTGTAATGTCCGCATGATCTGTGTTCAGCAGGAAACAGATGCACAGTTGCTGATTGATGCAATAGACGGTTTGTCCATAAGTGGTTATGTGATCGCCTTTTCCGATGCAGATGTTTGCAATGCATTTGCGCAGGCAGAGGATACTTCTTATATAGAGGAATATTTGCCTTATATCAACGATTATGTGAAAATCAATGGCAATCAGATCCAGCCGACGGATTATGTCATCAATCAGCACGATGATTTTTTGTATTGCTATTCCCCGAACCCTTACAACCGGGAAAACGGAGACAGCAGCAAAGATATCATGATACAGGAACCCAATCAGAATATGATCGCAGAAAACGCAAAGAAATTCTGGCATGCAGAAGCCTATGCGGAAAAACAGATCGGCAAGGTTTATAAAGTTCAGTCCTTTTATGGGGATGTTTTCCTTTATTATCCGCTTTCTGCGGAGATTTTCAAGGAGCATGATCCGGAGAACACCGGTGCTTTCTGGTTTTCGCAAAGCGGCATTGCAAACGATCATGACATTGCGCTGCCGGAGATCATCGGTGAATATGCGGTTTACCGGCTGCCCTACAGCGACCAGTGGTTTATGATGACAGATCTGACAGGCATGCCGAAATATATTCCCGATTGGAAAAAGGACAAAACATCATAATCAAATAGCGGGATGCAGTTTCTGTTTGCATCCCGCTTTTTTGTGTATTTACGTTGATTTCAGGTGTTTGTTATTTCAAGCCGTCTTTGCGCAGACCGTGCGGCGGCCAGTTATCCGTCACGACCGGCGCATTCCGTCTGATTTTATTCGCACAACAGGCATCGCCGTAAGCAATGACGGCATCCCGATAATACGGCACATGATATGCCTGCGCCGTCACATAATCCAGATTGCAGAGATACGGCATAATGTCCTGCATCCCCTTTTCTGTTAAATATTGATACGCACCGCAGCGAGTACAATTGATCCGGATCTCATTTTCAGCATCCGGTGCCTCATATTCAAACTGCCATGCATAGGGATATTTTTTGGCGAAATCTGCGGATTTTCTCGCAAAAATACGCAAAACATCCTGAACAAACCGCGTTTGCAGCATTTTTGACAAAAAAGAGGAAAAAGACTTCGAAAGATGCTTATGCCGTCTTTTTTCGGCAAAATGGAGCAATTTTCCCAGCATATAGTCACTGCATCCCTGTCTTCTGCCGACCACAAAAACCGCTGCATATTCACAGCATTTCACCAGATTATTGGTATCATTTCCGTTTTCACTTCCGCCGATATAGGGCAATTGTTCCAGATATTCTGTCAGGAAAACCTGCTGAATATCGAACACAGCCGTCTTGAAATCCATACGAAACAGACGTACCAGCTCTGTTTCCACATATCGCATCAGATCACGGATATCGTTGCAATATTCTTTTTGATTTGCATGATAATAATGGTGCATATGTTACCTCTTTTCTGATTTTTCATCGTATCATTCGGCGCTTGTCTTCATTATATGAAGATATTGCTCTGCCGCAATTTTATTATACAAAATCTTATGAAGAATGTCAATCCTTCTGCATAATTTTAGCGGGGAAGCCCCGCTGCAATTGATCTAAAGTTCGCCGGGCGGGGAAGCCCCGCTGCAAA
>DMBA01000213.1:6693-7720 GCA_003446315.1 Ruminococcus sp.
TCTAAAGTTCACCGGGCGCGGAAGCTCACGCGGGCATTTCCTAAAGTTCACAGGATATACATATGCAAATTAGGCGCAAATTGTTGCTTTTTTGTAAGCGCCAACCACTCCCAGCCCACCTCATAAAAAGCCCTCAGAAACGCTTACAGAGCGTTTCCGAGAGCTTGCGGTTATTCGTTCCATTAGGGTTTGTGCCGGTTGTGGTATGCTCCACAATGACTAATCGGACTTATGCGGAACGGAAAACAGGTGTGCCAGTAGGCTATGGTCATTTGCCAAGCCCCTCAATAAACTCTTTCATATCTTTGCTGATGCGCTCATACTCAAAATCATGTACATAATGTCCGCAGTCCAGCTTTATCAGCCTGCCGTCTGATGAAGCATCGACCATTGCCTGCATACCACTCTCCCATAAATCACCATTATCATCGGAAGACATATACATTATCATGGGGACTGTTGGCAGCGGAGCAGAATTAATCTCCTCATTTACGGCAATCTCATTATCCGGATCATTTTCGTTCACAACGGTATCGTTCAAGAGTTTATGACAAGCTATCTCGGTAAGGATATTGTTTTCCTCCTCTGAAAGTGTTCCAGATGTATCAAAATCAGCGATGCGACCAATTCCCACTGCCAATTCAAACCTGACTTCACCGACAGCAAATCCCGATAGCGTATCGTTTTTTATCATTTCTTCGCTTTTGCTGTTAGCTGTACACATATCAAGTCCGACTATGGCTTCCACCTCGTCAGGGTACTTCTGCGCCCAGAGAGTAGCTTCATAGCCCGAAAATGAGTGCGGACACAGCACATACGGAGCTTCAATGCCTGCTTTTACAAGCGCTTCTCTGTCCTGACGGAGTATGGTGTCCATATCCCTGTCGCCGTCGATCTCATCGCTGAAGCCGTAGCCGAACTTCTCAACAACGGCTATCCTGTATTTATCACTGAGCCTTGAATACAGTGGCTTGAAATCGAGAATCGGAGAAGCTGTGCCATAGCCCGATAGGAACACGATCGTGTG
>DMBA01000213.1:7873-8584 GCA_003446315.1 Ruminococcus sp.
AGCATGATCTGATTGTATACTGCCAAGACGACAAGTAGCAGAACTATCAGTATCAGAAGTCCGAGCAATACTTTCCCTACGATTTTTAATGTTTTTTTCATTATTTGTTCCTCCTGTTATAAGATGCAAATGCTTTATAGTTGCAAGTGCAGAACGGGGCGTTTCTTCACTCCGTCTTATCTTTTGATACTATCATAGCACAGCATTCTTTAATCGGTCATATCTCTATCTTAAATCCGCCTTAAATTTAAAAGGCAGCACCGTTTTCACGATACTGCCTTGTGTTTATGATTCATTTGTCGGGAGACTGATGCGCCATTTACACCCGCCCTCATCTCCGATGTAGGAGATCTCACCGCCGTGCAGTGTGACAATCTGACGGACGATCGCAAGCCCCAGACCGCTGCCGTCACGGTTTGCAGAAGTTCGGTCAGCCCTGAAAAACGGCTGATAAATTTTGTCGATATGTTCAGCAGGGATACCGACACCGTTATCTGCTGCCGTTATATCTACTGTACTGCCTTTATGCGCAACACCCAGCATGATCTTTGTGCCGACTTTATTATACTTCATCGCATTTTCGATAAGATTGTCATAGACCCTTCTGAAAAGCTCTCTATCTATACTAACAAATATCTCGCTTTCGGGAACTGAGAGTTCATATCCAAAACCGTTTTCCTCGAATACGGGGATATATTCGGCGATGATCTG
>DMBA01000115.1 GCA_003446315.1 Ruminococcus sp.
ACCATCGGCTTTAAGGGCGGCTGCAATCCGATCGTCATTCCTTATAAGATCGAAAACGGTCAGATCCTGATCCCGGCTGAGGGTCTGCTCGAATACGAAAAAGAATTCAAGTAAAGGGGGCTGCGGGATGTTTCTCAGAATGATCCGCGGAACATTGTTCCGTCAGTGGAAAAAAATGCTGATGATCGCGTTTACCATTGCGCTCGGTGCCTCTCTTGCGACGGCGATGCTCAGCGTAATGCTCGATGTGACTGATAAGGTCAATCAGGAACTGAAAACCTACGGCGCTAATATTACCGTTGTGCCGAAATCGGCTTCGGTGCTGAATAATCTCTATGATCTGGAAGGCGATTCCGCCGGCGCTTATCTGCGTGAGGATGAACTCGGCAAGATCAAAACCATCTTCTGGGCGTTCAATATCGTCGATTATGCGCCGTTTGTCAATGTGAATGCAACGCTTGATGACGGCTCAGAGGTCAAAACGACCGGAAGCTGGTTCAATCATCATATGGATCTTCCGACCGGTGAGGCACTCGATGCCGGTATGGTCAGCATGCGGAGCTGGTGGGAGATCACCGACGGCAAATGGATGGATGAACAGGAATCCGGCGAGGATTCCAATTATTGCATGGTCGGCACTGCGTTTGCGCAGAAACATGCGCTGCATGTCGGCGATCAGGTGCATCTGACCGGCAGCAATTCCGATCAGACCTTCAAAATTGCCGGCATTTTTGATGCGGGCAGCGAGGAAGACGATCAGATCTTTGCACAGCTCAATACGGTGCAGGCGCTCAACGGGCTCGACGGCTGCATCGACAGCATTGAGGTCAGTGCGCTGACAACACCCGATAATGAACTCGCCGAACGTGCGGCAAAAGATCCGAAATCGTTGACCATTGCACAGTATGAAACATGGTACTGCACTGCCTATGCAAGCTCGATCTGCTGGCAGATCCAGGAAGCGATCACCGATTGCATTGCGGCTCCTGTCCGGCAGGTCGCGGATTCCGAAGGTGCGATCCTCAGCAAGACCAAACTGCTGATGGCGCTCATCACGGTGCTGAGCCTGATCGGTGCAGCACTCGGTATCTGCAATCTCGTGACTGCAAGCGTGATGGAGCGTGCAAGCGAGATCGGTCTGATGAAGGCGATCGGTGCGCAGAATGCGGCTGTTACCGGATTGGTGCTCACAGAGATCTTTATTACGGCGATCTTCGGCGGCATTGCGGGGTTCTTCGCAGGCTGGGGCTTTGCGCAGATCATCGGACATACCGTTTTCAGCGCGTCCATTACCATGCGTGCAATGGTGGTGCCGATCGTTGCGGTTCTTGTTGTGCTGGTGACGCTGATCGGCAGTATCCCTGCGATTCGGATGCTTTTGCGTCTGCGTCCGACAGAGGTTCTGCACGGACGCTGATGAAAGGAGTTGCAGGATGAGTAAAAGAAAACTGTTTTTCCGGATGATTATTGCTTCGCTGCTGCGGCGGCGTTCCCGCATGATCGTTGCATTGCTTTCCATTGCGATCGGTGCAACGGTGCTTTCCGGTCTGATTACCATTTATTATGATGTGCCCCGTCAGATGGGCGCGGAATTCCGCAACTACGGCGCAAACATGATCCTGACTGCTGCCGATGAGGCGTTTACGTCTGCCGATGTCCGGCAGGGGATCCGGGAGATCGCAGCAGAGGATCTCGTCGGTTATGCGCCGTATCGGTATGAAAATGTGCGTGTGCATGAAAGTCCGGTCGTGGCTGCCGGTACGCTCTTTGAAGGTGCGAAAAAAACCAGCCCCTATTGGAATGTGGAAGGTCGGTATCCCGAAAAGAACGGCGAGATCATGGTCGGTGCAAATGTCGCGGAATCCTTCCGGCTCAAACCGGATACGCCGCTGACCGTCAGCTATACGCCCGAAACGGAATTGAAAAAAGGCGAGACTGTTGACGATGAAATGATGGATTTCCAGATCGTCGGCATCCTCGAAACAGGCGGCTCGGAAGAAGATTATGTCTATCTTTCCCTCGATGATCTGACCGCGCTGACCAAACAGGAAGGGACACTGGATGTTTGTGAGGTCAGTGTTTCCGGCGGCGCAGATGCCCTGTCAGGCTATGTTGACCGGATCAATGCCGCTGTGCCCGCTGTACATGCACGGCTCGTAAAGCGTGTGACTGCTTCCGAAACAACCGTTTTGACCAAATTGCAGGCGCTGGTTTTGCTCGTTACCATTGTTGTGCTCGCACTGACTATGATCTGCGTTGCCACAACTATGACTGCTGTTGTGGCAGAACGACGGAAAGAGATCGGTCTGCGAAAGGCGATCGGTGCACCGGACAGCTCCATTGTCAAGGAGTTTATGGGCGAAAGTATGCTGCTGGGTATGCTCGGCGGGATCCTCGGTTCTGTGCTGGGCTATATCTTTGCACAGCAGGTCAGCCTGAATGTGTTCAGCAGCGCCATCTCGTTCCGGCCGCTGCTGGTTCCGATTACCATTCTCGTATCCATTGCGGTGACTGGCGTTTCCAGTCTGCTCCCGATCCGCAGCGCAACAGATGTAGATCCGGCGCTTGTATTGAAGGGCGAATAAGGAGGACATATTTATGAGCTTATTGGAATTGAAAAATGTGTATAAAATTTACGGCGAGCTGCATGCGCTGGATGATGTCAGCCTCAAAGTGGAAAAGGGCGAGTGGGTCTCCATTATGGGCCCGTCCGGTTCCGGTAAATCCACAATGATGAATATTATCGGCTGCATGGATAAACCCACAAAAGGTGAGGTCTTGCTCGACGGCAAGGATATCTCCAAGGAGAG
>DMBA01000262.1 GCA_003446315.1 Ruminococcus sp.
CGACCATATCGGAATAAGCGGCATGAAACGCACGGTTTGCAGTCATACCAACGGTATAGGAATTCGAGAGAGACTCCAGCAAATCGCGGAACTGCACGCGCAGCTCATTACTGCGTTTTCGCAGGAGACTGTTGCGATAAATATCAATTGCTTTATATGCAAGCAACAGTCCAATGATAATACCGAGTACCTTACTGTCAAAATACACATAACTCGCGCCGAAGCCGATTCCAAATCCAGCCACGACCGCCAGCAGCTTCTGCTTGAAGTCCATGACATAGACGGTATAATCCATACCGACACCGGTAATACCTTTATTCAGTACGACCTTCTTTTTGGATTTCTTTTCCTTCTTCTGTTTTTTTGGTTTTTGCGCAGCGGCAGCGGCGGCAGCAGCGGCTTGACTGTCAAGCGGTGCAGCCTCAGGCTGTTCTGCTTTCTTTTTCAAACTCAAATTCAATCCTGATCCCTCACAAACTTACAAATCATCAAGAATACCGGCTTGCCGCAGCTTTCCGATATTTTTCATTTTATGTTCTGTCCGGACAAGTCCGCCGGACACATGTTCCAGCGTGGATTTTTCGTCTTCCTGAAAAACATACAGCGGATTCAGAATGATCTCGCCGTTTTCATAGCCGAGCACTTCGGTGATCTCAACGACTTTACGGCTATGGTCACGCATACGGGAGAGGTGCACAATGATGTCGAGTGCAGAACCGATCTGACGGCGGACAGCATCCAGCGGCAGACCGGAAGCGCCCTGCAAGACCATTGTTTCAAGACGGGTCAGCATATCCTTAGCAGAGTTTGCGTGACCGGTTGAAAGCGAGCCATCGTGGCCGGTATTCATAGCCTGGAGCATATCGAGTGCTTCCTCGCCGCGGACTTCGCCGACGACGATTCGTTCCGGACGCATACGAAGGGAGCTTTTAATCAGATCCTTGATCGTGATTGCGCCCTTGCCTTCCGCATTCGCCTGTTTGGTTTCGAGACTGACGAGGTTATCCACGCCGGTGATTTGCAGCTCAGCGGAGTCCTCGATGGTAATAACACGTTCATCAGAGGGGATATAGTTGGAAAGCGCATTCAAAAACGTTGTTTTACCGCTTCCGGTACCGCCGCTGATAAAGATGTTATATTTCGAGCGAACGAGCAGCCGCAGTTTTGCAGCGATCTCATTGGTGATCGAGCCATAAGCGATCAGTCGTTCGATGCTCATTGGTTTTTTGGAGAATTTACGGATCGTAACGGTATCGCCGCCCATAGCGATCGGATGCAGCACGATGTTTACACGGGAACCGTCTTTCAGACGCGCATCCACGATCGGGCTTGCTTCGTTGACCTCTCTGCCGCAGATATCGACGATTCTGTGAATGATCTTGCGGAGCTGGACTTTACCGCGTTCTTTTCGTTCTTCTTCGGGGCAATCGCTGTCATCGCAGATGCGCTGCTCCAACTGCACGACTCTGCCGGCTTTTTCCACGAAGATATGATCCGGGCCGTTGACCATCAGCTCTGTGATGGCTTCGTCCATCAAAAGCGTATCGAGCAAGCCAAGACCGCGGTACATACCGTAGACCTGTTCAATGACCATCGCCTTATCTTCGGGTGTAATGAACACCAGCGAACCGTCCGGCGCATGGTAGTCGCCGTTTTCATCAATCATGCCGGCGAGCAATTCCGTGATATAAGCGCGGTATTCCTCATCCGAAGCATCTCTGAATCGTTTTACGCCCTCTGCCTTACTTTTGGCAAGAGCGATACTTTGCATATCATTTTCCTGCGCATTTGCTTCTGTTTCGCCCTGGTCAATGAGCGTACAGATTTCTTTTACCATCTGCGCGATTACTTCTGCTTTTTTCATAGAGCAGTCAACTCACCCATTCTTATTTCAAATTTGCGAAGGTTTCCGGCTTTTTCATGATCTCCTCGATCACCTTAGCGGAAGTAATTCTGGACTGATCGTCCGTGCGATAGCGGGCGAATCTGCCGATGATCTCCATATCTTTTGCGACAGAAGCCTCATCGTTCAAGCCGTAGTACTGATTGAGAACGAGGTAACTCGGCGGAACGGTATTATCGTCATCGCGGCTGAGAATATCGAGATAGCGCTGGATCTTCTTGAGCTTTTCATTTGAGACATCCGAGCCGGACGAAACAAACACGAGCTTATCCGAGCGATAAATGAGTTTCTGGAGCTGCTGACCGACAATAAAATCGGCATCGACCACGATATAGCGGAACTGGAACTGTTCCCGCAGTGTTTGCAGGATCGTTTCGATCATCTGCGGCGACACAAAAGCGCTGTCCATAATATTATTGTAGCCCTTGATAAAGGAGAGCTTGCCGTTGCTGATCTTCTGATCCTTTATGATCGTCTGCTCAATATCGAGCACCAGCCCTTTGATCTGATACTTGGTCTTCAACGTGGAGACAATATCGCTGAGGGTTCTCTTGCCCTCACCGGCAAAGAACGCCGCATCGGAAGGGCGCTGTTCCAGATTCAGATACAGAACAGATTCCTCTGCTGCCAGCGATGCCGCACATGCAGCAGCGACTGTAGAGCTGCCCGCGCCGCCGTGCGCCGGAAGGAAGGTAATGATGGTCGTTGCATTCTGCGGTGCGTTCTCATCGACCTTTTTCTCGTCCTTCACGGAACGCTTTTTCTTCTTCTCATAAACAGCGCAGATCTTTGTATAAAGCTCTGTCACGCTGCTGTACTTAAAAATCGTTTCCTGACCTTTTATGACTTCATTTGTTTCAGAGATATAGACGAACGCGGTCTGTTCCACAGGGACCCCGATGGATTCCGGTTCTGTCTGATCGAAAGCGGAGTCAAAGATCACCACATCGAACGGTTCTTCCTCAAGCTGATGTTCCACCGCTTCCAGATTATCGCAAACAACAATTTGCAGCGCCGCATATTTCTTTCCGATATAATGCTTAAAGCGCTGTGAATAATCGGTATTCTGATCCAACAATAATATTCTCATAGTATCACCCTGCCGCACAAATAATTATCAATTGACACATATTTGCAATGTTCGCAATGATCCTGTCTTCACAGCGAAACACACTATTTTCTTTATTTTATCACATTAACAACAAAATGTCAAGAATCACGGCAGGATTTCCCTTGAATCAGCAATTTCTGCAAAACGAAAATCTTGTCAATTTTAGGCAAATTTTCATGCATTTGTCACAATGTCAAATATTGGCACCGATGCAGCCTGAAATTTGTTGTTTATTTTTCAAAATCGAAATAATATTGCACGAATAAGCAATAATATTATTTTATATTCAACGAAAAGGCACTTTTCCCCGATCATTCCCGTCACAAAAATCGCAATAAACGGGAAATTCGTTCTATTTTGCTTTCAAAAATCATATCATCTGCTTTTCAAATCCATTGCCTAAAAAACAGGCGCAAAAATTGCCTAAAATCGTTGTTTTTTCAATTGACATTCCATGTCTGCATATGCTATAATATATACGCTCAGTAGTTTTTATACGACAAATTACACATTTTATGAAGACGATATTCGAAATAATTCTAATCCCGATCCGCATACCGGCAAACCGCATCCGAATACCGCGTTTTGTATTCTTATATAAATAGTATATAATTCTGAAACCGCAGAAAAAGGAGATGGTTCCGATGAAGCCTGCATTTGCAGCATCCCTGCTTTTCTTTCTGTCAACACTGCTGACCGGCTGCGGCGCAGATGCATCGGCGCACAAAGCAAAATATCCGCCGGAAACCGTTGCAGATCTGGCATACAGCGAAGACAATCGCACAAGCAGCCGGATCTATCTCAAAGAAAACGGGATCGAAACGGCATTTCTGGTCTTGGACGCAGATTACGGCGGCAGTTGTCTGCTGCTGCGGGAAGCGCTGACCGATGATCCGCAGCCATATAACACCCCGCAGGATTGCAGTTCCTATTACAGCGGCAGCACGATCGACCGTTACCTGAACGAAACGTATTTTCCGCTGCTTTCGGAAACCGTGCAGGCGCAGATTCCGGAAACAGCGATCCCCATTACGACCAAAAACGCGATCAATACGCATGCAAACGAAACGGAGAACATTCTGCGAAAGGTGTTTCTGCTTTCTGCATATGAGGTCGATACTCCGGCAGGCGCGTCCTTCATCCGGGAAGGCGAGCCGCTGCAATATTTCAGAACAAACAGCCGCATTGCATCCCGCAGCGACGGTTCCGCAGGTTCATGGATGCTGCGCACGGCAGCATTGCAGGAGCGAAACAATGTCTTTGGTGTATCTGAAGCCGGCATCGCCGGGATCGGCGGCATCAACGGTTCTTCCGGGCCTTATCAGAACGGTGTCCGGCCGGCATTTTGCCTGCCGCGGGATCTGCCGGTTTCCCCGTGCACAATTTCAGGAAAACAGGAATTCTGCTTATCACAGGATTCCTGAATATAAAATAGGAGGCGTTTTATGAAAAAACTTCTATCCATGCTATTGGCAGCGATCATCATGATGACCTGTCTGCCGCTGACCGCGTTCGCCGACGATACGGTGATGGGCGACAACACAAAGCGATATACCGTTTTGCTGTTGAATGTTGCCGACAAGGTGAATTTCCTGAACGAAAATGAGGAGATCATCTACACAGCCGACTCTGCAATTGAGTATGTCAAGCAATCCGCGATCAAATTCCTGACCGATCTGGTCAGTGCAGCCGGTGAAAACCATGTTGCAGTCATCGCATACGCAGAAGAAGCAAGAATTGTTTCCAATTTCACCACAAGCATCTCAAGCGTCCGGTCGAAAGTCAACGAACTCGCACCGGAGCACTGGCTCAGCAATGTTGATGCCGCGCTGCGCAAAGCCGACTCGCTGCTGGACGATGTCACAGAGGAAGATGCAGTCAAAAACATCATTCTTGTCACGACCGGCATGGTCAACGCCGGCGGCTACAACTATGAAGGTCAGTATAACGAAAACACGACCGGAAGCGGCTGGGAGCGTATGGATACAGGTGTCCGCCTTTATGCCTACGCCAATTCCGCACTGGCAACTGCCGAGCCGATCAAGGGAAAATCGACCATTTATGTCCTTGGTCTGTTCCAGACAGTCGCCTATATTCCGGAAGAAGGCGAACCCGCAGCAGCGCTGTTCCGGCGAACTGCAAGAGATCTTGCATCCTTCCCCAATACTTTCTATAACGTCACCGATCCGAGCAAGCTGGATTTTGCATTCGGCTCCATCACGGACACGCTCCTTTCGGCAGAAGGCAGCTTCCGTTACGCCGGGCAGATCAACAGCGATTACGACACCGAAGCAACTTATTTCTACAGCGATACTTATTTTCTGAAAAGCGCCAAGCAGTATAATCCTTCTCTTGCGACCATGTCGCTGTGTCTGGAATTATCCAGCTGGTCAAGCCACGATAAGAAAAACTGGTATAACCCCCGCATCACACAGAGCCAGAGCGGCTTCTGGGATGACCGTTTGTGCAATGCAAAAACGCTGCTGCTGGGCGGCAATCCGGCTTATCCGGATAACGATTATGACGGCTTGGGCTTCACAGATTTCCAAGCAAACAGCTGCTGGGAACAAGCCCCGACGCTTTCATCCATCGGCGTATGTGCAGCCCGCAAGCAGCTTCTGGATTCCGAAGGCAGACAGTACACCCTGATCGCACTTGCCATTCGCGGCGGCGGTTACGGTGCAGAATGGGGCGGCAATTTCAGCCTTGGCGAAACCGGCCAGCACGAAGGTTTTTCGACGGCAAAGCAGCAGGTCGTTGACTTCCTGGATGACTACATCCGCACCCTGCGTTCCAATGAATCCAAGAAGCTGAAGATCTGGGTGACCGGATACAGCCGTGCAGGCGGCACCGCAAATCTGGTTGCAGCGGCACTGGATTTCGGACACTATTTCCCGAACGGCACCACAACCAATCTGGATGACATTTACTGCTACACCTTTGAAGCACCGCAGGGCGGTGTCGCAAGCTCCATGACCCGTCAGTATCCGAACATTCACAATATTCTCAATCTGAGCGACCTTGTCCCGCTGGTTGCACCGAGCAACTGGGATTTCGCAAGATACAACCATGACAAAGACATCAAATTCCCGACCGCTTACACCAGCAGCAACTACGCAACAGAAAAAGGATACATGAAAGCCGAACTTGCCGAAATGGGCTTTGGCAGCTTTGATTATGACATTCAGGAAATCCTCAATATTGAGCATTATAATCTGAATCTGAGCAACCTCAGAAGCCCGCGGCACTGGGACGAGATCTACTACAAAACGAATGTTGATGTTGATTCCCATACCGCACTGGTCAACGGCATCAATCTGGTTGCGGGCACGGTCATTCCGAGCCGGAAGTATTTCGCAGACAATCTTCAGGCAGATGTAGAGCGTCTGGTCATGAACTTCATGAACAGCTACAAAGCAGAAACGAACAATTATGACGTAGAAGCAGATGATTATGCAATCGAGAACTTCAAAAAGAAACTCCCCGAGCTTCTGAAAAAAGAGGTTCTGCTGGATGTCATCAAGCCGCTGTTCAGTCCCAACCCGTTCAAATCATGGGATGACCGCACCTCTGAGGTCAAAACAAGACTCAAAGGACATGTGCGCGAAGTATTCGGCGATGAATTCGTGGGCAAAAACGACACCCTGATGGATTCGCTGATCGACATTATCGTCAGTTCCGCAAGCACCCTTCTGCAACAGATCGGTGACAGTGATCTTTCTTCCATCAACACCGGTCTGGATATGTATCAGTTCCTTGGTGCACATTCGGGCATGCAGGCGCATTTCCCGGAAGTGACCCTTGCATGGGTTCGCTCCCTTGACCACAATTACAACCCGAACGTACCGGACACCAATCCTTCTGCAAACACCAGAATCGTCCGGATCAATTGCCCGGTCGATGTGGAAGTGTTGAATGCAGACGGTGAACGGATCGCTGCTATGCACGACAATACACCCGATCAGTCACTGGACGGCATCGTATATTATTACACCGAATCCGGTGAAAAGCTGTTCTATCTCCCCGGCGACGGCGATTATACGATCAATATTACCGCAACGGACGACGGCACATTGAATTATTCCGTCAGCGAGTTCAATTATAACGTGCTGTGCAATACCCGCATTGAAAATTACTATGATATTCCGATCCGGAAGGGCGATTATCTCCAGGCAGATGTACCGGCACTTGATGAACCCGATACCACAGATGTACTTGGTTCCGATGCAGATTATCTGCTGGAAAAGAACGGCGCGGTTCTGGAAGCAGATGAAACCATTGCGGGCGCAGAGACCGCAGGCGAAACATACAATGTCACAGTGGAAACCGAAGGAAACGGCGGCGCTGCATATTGCACCGGCAGCAGCTATACAAAGGGCAGCTTTGCAAAGGTGCAGGCAACCACATGGAACACCGGCAAATTCCTTGGCTGGTATGACGGCAACACACTGCTTTCCAGCCAGCCGGAATATCGGTTTGCCGTCAAGGATCACACCACGATCACGGCAAAATTCAATGAGATCAATTTCCACAGCTACACATTGAAGGTAGAAGGCGGCGGCACGATCCAGCAGGATGAATACGAATGGCCGGCAAATGCATCTCTGCCGATGGAAGCAACACCGGACGAAGGCTATGAATTTGTCTGCTGGACATCTTCCAACGGCGGCACATTTGAAAACGCCTCTGACAGTATCACATCGTTCACCATGCCGGATCATGACACAGAAATCACGGCACATTTCAGAAAGATCGGTGAAAAGCCTGACCTGAACAAGGATGACACCGTCAACATGGCAGATGTCGTCATGCTGTTCCGTTATGTATCCGAGGATGCACCGGAAGCACTGGATGAAACGAAGCTGCTTGCAGCGGACATGGATGGCGACGGCACACTGACCCTGACAGATCTGAAGCTGCTGCTCGCATCGCTGACAGCAGCCTGATCCCCGCAAAAAAACAGATCCGCACGCGGCAAAACGAACGCCGTGTGCGGATTTTTCATTCTGAAAACAGCGGAAGCCGCCCTTACGAAGACAACTATTTGTATAATCTGCATAGATTTTTACATGTAAAAAATCACACAATGCGCGGAACTGAACTATCTCTTTTGTTTATATTGACAAATGCATTGGAATGTGCTACAATACAACCATAGAGATTCGGCAACATAGCGCAGGGTTGGGCAATCAGTTGAAAACAGTTTCTCACAGTTATGCTTTCCGTCCTCACAATTGATTTCATGATGAACACAACACAAATTTTGCGATGAACACAACACAAAAAGGAACAAACTGTGCTGCTGATTTTCGGAAAAAGATGGGCATATGTCAATATGCTCATCTTTTTCTTTTACCGGCGCATTGTGCTGCCGAACTTCTGTGCGCATCATTGCAGAGACCCCCGAAAGTGTGTGATTGGCTTTCGGGGGATTTTTTTATTCTTTGATGCCGCTGCGGATCCATTTTTCAGTAACACCCTAATCAATGCCAACAACTTAAGCAAAAGCGGCGAAGCCTAAATAAAAGTTTTGGTCGAGCTTTTTCAAAAGCTCGCGGAGTCCAGAGGCAGAGCCTCTGGTCGCTCACCGCAGTGAGCGAAATACCCCGCATGCAAGGAGCTCCGCAGGGGTGAATCCGAGAAAACGATCCAGTGGATCGTTTTCCGGAGAGGGGCACCCTGCGATAGAGGGTGCCCCTAAGTGAATT
>DMBA01000312.1 GCA_003446315.1 Ruminococcus sp.
AAACCTGCACCACAACCGGTATGGTTATGATTATGGGCGAGATCTCTACGACCGCCCAGATCGACATTCCCGCCATCGCACGCGAGGTCATCGTTGATATCGGCTATGACCGCGCAAAATATGGTTTTGACGGCTATACCTGCTCCATTCTGACATCTCTTGACAGACAGTCCAGCGACATTGCACAGGGCGTTGATTCCGCTTTCGATTCCGCTGATAATGACGATGAACAGGGTGCCGGCGATCAGGGCATGATGTTCGGTTTTGCATGCGACGAAACCCCCGAACTGATGCCGCTGCCGATCTCCCTTGCGCATAAACTTGCGCTCCGTCTGACCGCTGTCCGGAAAGACAATACGCTTTCTTATCTGCGTCCGGACGGCAAAACACAGGTCACTGTGGAATATGAAGATGACAAGCCGGTGCGCGTGGATACTGTCGTTGTTTCCACCCAGCATTCCGCTTCGGTCGATCTCGAACAGATCCGCGAAGACCTCATTGAACTGGTCATTCAGCCCACCATTCCCGCTGAATTGATGGACAAGAATACCAAGATCTTCGTCAACCCCACCGGCAGATTCGTCATCGGCGGCCCGCAGGGTGACTCCGGTCTGACCGGCAGAAAGATCATTGTCGATACATACGGCGGCTATTCCCGTCACGGCGGCGGCGCTTTCTCCGGAAAGGATCCTTCCAAGGTTGACCGTTCCGCTGCTTATATGACCCGTTATATTGCGAAAAATATCGTTGCTGCGGGTCTGGCAAAACGCTGCGAGGTGCAGCTTGCTTATGCCATCGGCGTGGCAAAACCGGTTTCTGTATTCGTTGAAACATTCGGCACCGGCAAGGTCAATGAGGAGATTCTTGCAAATGCTGTGCAGAAGGTCTTTGATCTCCGTCCTGCCGGCATCATCGAAACACTCGAACTCCGCAAGCCGCAGTATCGAAAGCTCGCTGCTTACGGTCACATGGGCAGAGAAGATCTGCTGCCCGCCTGGGAACGCACCGACAAAACCGATGCGCTCAAGGCTGCTGTTCAGGAAGCATAATCCCAATCCGGCAGGTATCAACAGTGCCTGCCGGATTTTTTGCAATATAACTGCATTCATAACAATATCACAAAAAAAGCGAAGCATCCTGTTCCGAACGCTTCGCTTTGTTTCATTTCATCTTATTTTTCCGTGCAGAATTCAACCTTCTTGCCTTCCAGAATCATGTTGGTTGTCCGGACTGCACACATTTTGCCGCACATCGAACAGGTGTGACGGTCTGCGGGCGGCGTGCTCTCAAAATATGCTCTTGCCTTCTCCGGATCAATCGCATATCGGAACATTTCTTCCCATTCCACCTTGTGCCGCGCCTCTGCCATTTTATTGTCAATATCACGGGCATTCGGAATCCCTTTCGCAATATCTGCCGCATGTGCTGCGATCTTGCTTGCGATGATGCCTTCCTTGACATCGTCAATATCCGGCAGGCGCAGATGCTCCGCAGGGGTCACATAGCACAGGAAATCTGCACCGTTTGCCGCTGCGATCGCACCGCCGATCGCCGATGTGATGTGATCGTAGCCGGGCGCAATATCTGTGACCAGCGGGCCAAGCACATAAAACGGCGCATTGTGGCAAAGACGCTTTTGCAGCGTCATGTTGGCTGCGATCTCATTCATTGCCATATGCCCGGGGCCTTCGACCATCACCTGCACATCTTTTTCCCATGCACGCTTGGTCAGGGCACCCAGCTCGATCAGTTCGCTGATCTGTCCGGCATCGGTGCTGTCATCAATACAGCCCGGACGCAGCGCATCACCCAAACTGATCGTGACATCAAATTCACGCAGAATGTCCAGCACTTCATCATAATGCTCATAAAACGGATTTTCGTTGCCGGTCATCATCATCCATGCGAAAAGTAGCGAGCCGCCCCGGGAAACGATGTTCATTTTTCTGCCCTCGCGCATGAAGGCCTCGACCGCACGGCGGTTGATGCCGGCGTGGATAGTCATGAAGTCAACGCCCTCCTCGGCGTGAGCGCGGACGACCTTGAGGAAATCCTCGGCGGTGATATCGAGCAGATCCTTTTCAAGATATCCGATAGCGTCATACATCGGAACGGTGCCGATCATAGCGGGGGACTTTTCCACCAGCGCCTGACGGAACGTGTTCGTCTTGCCGTAGTTGGAGAGATCCATTATCCCTTCTGCTCCGAACTTATGGGCGAGATCGACCTTTTTCATTTCGTTCTCGTAGTTCTTGGCATCGCCGGAGATGCCGAGGTTCACGTTTATCTTTGTCCGCATACGGGTTCCCACGCCCTCGGGAGAGAGCGACTTATGGTTCACGTTGCAGGGGATAGCCACCTCGCCCTTTGCCACCAGCTCACGAAGCTCCTCGAGGTCGATGTACTCCTTCTCTGCCACGATCTTCATTTCGGGCGTTACGATGCCGGCCTTGGCGGCCTCCATTTGTGTGTGATATGCTTTTTCCATTCTGAATACCTCTTCTTTCCTGTTATTATTTTTCTGCCGTGAATCTGCTGTTGATGTCAAAGGCGTGGTTCATGGGGCCGCTGCCCTTTCCGAGGTCGAGCATAGCTGCCAGCGCCCCGGAGATATAGGCCTTTGCCCTCTCGGCTGACTCAAAAAGCGAAAAGCCCTTTGCAAGATTTGAGGCTATCGCGCTGGAGAGCGTGCAGCCCGTACCGTGGGTATTGGGGTTGTCGATGCGCCTGCCTCTTAGCCAGCGCGAGCCCTCCTTTGTGCAGAGAAGGTCGTTGGCATCGCTGATACTGTGTCCGCCCTTGAGCAGCACGGCGCAGCCGAATTTTGCCAATATCGTCTCTGCCGCCCGTTCCATATCCTCCTCCGAGGTGATCTTCATTTCCGCAAGCACCTCGGCCTCCGGGATATTCGGGGTGATGACATCCGCCAGCGGGATAAGCCTTGCACAGAG
>DMBA01000285.1 GCA_003446315.1 Ruminococcus sp.
TCTTCTTTTGTCTGAAAATAATTATAAATGGATGTTCTTGTAAAAGAGGTGACTGCGCCGATTTCTTTGATGGTAATGTCTTTGAACCGCATGGTTTGATAGAGGCGCTCGCAGGCATTGATGATCTCTGTTTGTCGGGATGCAGTCAGTTCGGGAGATCCCTTCGGCATAATTTGTCCGTCCTTTCAAACTATTCTGACACCGTGTCATTATTGGCATTATAACACGATTCTGACATGATGTCAACAGTTATGATCCCGATTTTTGTATTTTCATCGGATTGCATAATTACATCAAGCGGCAATTGTGAAAAATAACAAAAACAGGCTGCGGCACCATCTGATGCACAGCCTGTTTGATCGGAATAATATGTTTTATTTTGGATGCGCATTGTCATAGAGCCGCTGCTTGATGCCCTGCACAATGATTTTTCTGGCATTTGCAGCCTGTTCTATTGAAAGCGGCGGCGTATCTTCCAGCGGATACGGGATCTCCAGTGCACGGTATTTTTCTTTCCCGAAATCGTGATAGGGGAGCACATCCAAACCTTTCAGCGTTTTCAGTCCTCCGATAAAATAACCAAGGTCTTCCAGCTCCTGCGGATCGGTTGTCAAATGCGGCACCACAACATGCCGGATCCAGATCGGGACATTTTTCTCGCTGATATATTTTGCAAATGCAAGAATATTCTGATTGGAATGACCGGTCAATGCACGATGCTGTTCATCATCAATATGCTTGATATCCAGCATGACGAGATCGGTCACACGCATGAGCGCATCTGTCAGCTCAGGGCATTCCGGACGAAAACAGATACCGGACGTATCCAGACAAGTGTGAATGCCGCGGTGATGTGCTTCCCGAAACAATTCGGTCAGGAAGGCAAGCTGAAGCATCGGTTCGCCGCCGGAACAGGTGATGCCGCCGTGCTTATAAAACGGCAGATTGCGTTCATAGGCTTCCAGAAGCGACTCCACTGTTTCCAGATGACCGTCCTGCAAAGACCATGTGTCGGGGTTGTGGCAATACAGGCAGCGCATGGGACAGCCCTGAAAAAAGATCACAAACCGAACGCCGGGGCCGTCAACGGTACCGAAAGATTCTGTTGAATGAATATGACCGAACATCTTGCTGCTCCTTTATCAAACAGCCCGCTGACAAAAATGCCGGCGGGCTGATGCGATCAGATTTGACTGTGGAAGGTACGGGAAATGACATCATCCTGCTGCTCTTTTGTCAGCTTGATGAAATTGACTGCATATCCGGAAACTCTGACCGTAAGCTGCGGATATTTTTCCGGATGAGCCTGCGCATCAAGCAGCGTTTCCCGCGTAAACACATTGACATTGAGATGGTGACCGCCTTTTGCGACATAGCCGTCGAGCAGTTCCACCAGATTTTCTACTTGCTGTTCATTCGCCATAATGATCCTCCTTACTCATAATCATCAGATTCATCGTCATCCGATTTCTCGATTTCGGCATCAATCAGGTTAAAATTCGGGACGGCGCAAGCGCCGGGTTTCCCGCTGCAGTCCGTGCTGTTGACTGTTTGCACACGGGTTTCTTCACCGAGCTGCAAATTGATATGCTGCGAACCGGAAGCGATCAATTGATCGAGCAGCGCAACCAGTTCATCGGGATCGGGTTTGGGCGACTCAGTTTTCATGTTCAGCCTCCTGCTGTAATGCATCCAGATCGAGGTCGCCGGAGAAGACCTTTGTATCTTTTCCGAGGGCATCCGGAATGATGGAGAAGGTATTGGAGATGCCGTCCTGTGCATGGCGGAAGGGGAGCTTGGAAACGGAAGAAAGGGATGCGACAGCGCCGTGTGTATCTCTGCCGTGCATGGGGTTTGCACCCGGTGCAAGCGGGACACCGTGTTTTCTGCCGTCCGGTGTATTACCGGTCTTCTTGCCGTAAACGACATTCGAGGTGATGGTCAGAATGCTCATGGTCGGGAGACTGTCACGATAAGTGTGATGCTTCCGGATCTTATCCATGAATGTGCGGACGATCTCTACAGCGATCTGGTCAACGCGGTCATCATCATTGCCGTATTTCGGGAAATCGCCTTCAATCTCATAATCCACAACAATGCCGTTTTCATCGCGGATGCACTTCACCTTTGCATATTTGATCGCGCTGAGGGAATCGGCAACCACGGACAATCCGGCGATACCGGTTGCAAAATAGCGTTTGACATCACGGTCATGCAGTGCCATCTGCAATTTTTCATAGCAGTATTTATCATGCATATAATGAATGACATTGAGCGTATTGACATAAAGTCCGGCAAGCCATTCCATCATCTGGTCGTATTTATCCATGACATCGTCATAATCGAGATAGTCGCCTTCCACCGGACGATACTTCGGGCCGACCTGCACCTTCATGACCTCATCGACACCGCCGTTGATGGCATAAAGCAGGCACTTTGCAAGGTTTGCACGCGCGCCGAAGAACTGCATCTCCTTGCCGACACGCATCGACGAGACACAGCATGCAATTGCGTAATCATCGCCGTGGATCACGCGCATCATATCATCGTTCTCATACTGAATCGACGATGTCTGAATGGACATTTTTGCGCAGAAACGCTTGAAATTCATCGGCAGCCGCTGACTCCAGAGCACAGTCAGATTCGGTTCCGGTGCGGTGCCGAGGTTGTTCAGGGTGTTCAGATAGCGGAAGGAATTCTTGGTGACCATATGCTGACCGTCCACGGACACACCGCCGATGGATTCCGTTACCCATGTCGGGTCGCCGGAAAACAGCGCATTATATTCCGGTGTTCTTGCAAACTTGACCAGTCGCAGCTTCATGATGAAGTGGTCAATGAGTTCCTGTGCTTCCTTTTCGGTCAG
>DMBA01000065.1 GCA_003446315.1 Ruminococcus sp.
CGGAGTCCAGAGGCAGAGCCTCTGGTCGCCCACGTTTGCCGCAGGCAAACTGAGCAGTTTCGCTTTGCGAAACGTGCTCACCGCAGTGAGCGAAATCCCCCAGCGTTCAAAAAGGGGAAGATTGGGACTTGGGGAAAGTACACCGTAGGGCTGCTTTCCCCATTCTAAATAGCATCGCAAAGTGATTCTTTATTTTTTTAACCATTCATAGTCACACTTTTTGTAAGAGAATCCACCCAAATCTTTATTAGCCCTTTCTATTTTTACCACAAAATGGGATTCTGAAGGGATAGATCCATTAAGCGGGAGTTTGATTATAAATCCGTCGCAGACACTTTATTCTACGATTCTTTCCGGCTGCCGCGGACGGAAGCGGTCATAAGCGCACCGCCGGCGATCAGGAGCAGACACATTGCAGCAAGCGCATTGTTTTTGCGTCCGGCAGTACCGGTTTGCGGCAAATCATGATGTTCTGCCGCAGTCGTTGTAATGGTCGTGGTCGTGATTGCAGGTGTTGTGATATTGGTTACGGTTGTCGTAACGGCAGTCGCGGTAATGGTTGTCGTTGTGATTTCAGTTGTAGTAGTCGCCGCGGTGGTGGTAGTCGTGGTTGTGTTTGCGGTAGTGGTTGTGGTAGTAGTTGTGGTTTCGGTAAACGGAGCATCGCCGAGCGATTCAAACTTGCAGTAATTCATCGCATATGCCTCTGCCGTAGAACCGGAATAGCCGCAGATCACGCCGTCAAACCGCCATTCCAGCGTCAGTTCTTCCATAGTCTGCCCGACAAATCTGGAATTGATGGCAGAGCCGTGCCCGACATACACATATTCCGAATATGCATCCGGATCATCCGTATCGCAGGCATCGGCGATCCGGCAGGCGGGATTCAGAATGGTTATTTTCTGCAATCCGGCGCAATTGGAAAACGCCCCGTCCTGAATCCGGCTGACCTGTTCCGGAATCACGATCTGTTCAAGCTGCGCACAATCCCGAAACGCATCATAACCGATCTCCGTGATACTCTCCGGCAGCACGGCTTCTTTGAGCATCGCATATTGCGAAAAAGCCGAATCGGGCACATTGGAAATGCCGTCCGAAAGGATCACCTGCTTCACGGTTCTGATATTCTGTTTTTTCCATTCCGCCGTGATCGCACCGGTACCGGTGACCGTCAAAACCTCTGTGTCGGGATCAAACAGATATTCCGCCTGTTCGCCGCAGCTTCCGGCAATCGGGTCAGGAACAGAACCGATGACCCTAAATGCATAATGGCATTTAGCGGCATATTTCTGTGCTGTTGAATCCTCTGCGCCGAAAATGGTACCGCCAAACCGATAGGACTCCCAAACGATCTCGCCGGTATCCTCATCCATATCGCTGAAATAGGAATTGCAGATGGTACCTTCCCCCTGTGCAATGCTGCAAGCGGGATTGGTGATGGTAATTTTCGAAAGATTTTCACAGCAGAAGAAAGCGGAAGGATTGATTTTCTCCACAGATTCGGGCAAAACGATCTCCTCAGCACCGATCCGGCTAAAAGCATGCATCCCGATCTCTCTGACGGTATCGGAGAGCTGCACCGTTTGAACGGAAGAACAGTGGATAAACGCAAAATCGGAAACATTCGCAACGCCGTCCGCGATCACAACCGACCGGATCGCATCTTTATGATCTGCCCATGGCGTTTCATATCTATACTTCTGATAGGAATATGAGAATGCCGGCATGATACCGGAACCGGCGACTGTCAAAACGCCGTTGCTGTCGAGCGACCACTGCATCGAATCGGTGACGCTGCCGGAAGCGATGGTTTCATCAGCAAAGGCAGTCAGCGAAGCCGGCAATGCAGCGGCACCGGCACCGAGCATCAAAATCGCAGCAGACAGCAATGCAGGCAAGCGGTTTCTTTTCATATGCATCATCCTTTCCGTATCCAATCAATTGCATGATTTCCGGCAACACACACCGGATTATGCTTATTATAACATACGGCATTCCGCGCCGCAAGAGCAAACAATAATTTTGTATAAAGTGCTGACAAATAATGAGCGTGATTATGCAGATTGACGGAGAAAACAAGAAGCGCTGCCCCAAAAAGCGAGGCAGCGCGACGGATATTAAGATGAATGTTTTTCGCAATATTGCGTACAGAGTTTATCGGTACAGTTTGCGCATTTGAGTGCAGCGTTCGAATTCTCCCAGAATCGTTCCGGATACATCATAATGCAGAGTTCCCAGATGAGCCAATCCGCAAACGCCATCAGCACGAGAGAAACGGAATAGAACCCGCCGATCATCAGCATCGGAGAAAACATCATCAGATGATCCCAGTTAAAAATACGGCAGGTGGTGCAGCATTTCGCCTTGACGATCAGCCGGAACGGGCACCAGACGACCACACAGATCAGATCGCAGACATAAAAGACCATCGTAATCATAAACAGCCAGATATTATCAATGACCCCGCAATAGCGCAAAACGGAAACGATCCCGACAATGACCGCCCAGATGGCAAAAACCTGATAGGCAGCTTTTGTGGTATCAATGATATGTCTGCGCAGCGCCTGATAATTGAGATTTTCTTTGATGGGCTGGAAGGAAAACCGGAAATGTTTTTGCGAGCCGAGTGCAATGACGAGATGCTTTTTGACAGGGATCAACTGCCACAGCATGTCCAGCATCCAGGAGCCCCAGAGCAGATGCAGCGGAGAAAACCGCCGAAAGAAGTTCCAGTCTTTGAGGATCTCCGTTTCTTCCGGTTTCAGGATCACGAGCACGATGCACGCCGCAAGAATGACGCATCGCAGAACGAGCTGCCCGATATATGTTTTTCTGGTTTTCGAAATGACCCGTTTCGGGGTGCCGTGATCCGGCAAAGACGCTGCATTCATAATAAACTCCGTATATTTGTTATACCGGTTTCTTTGCGTTTGCAAGCATCAGCTTGACGCGGTTTTCCTGATTGACCCTTGTTGCACCGGGGTCATAGTCAATTGCAGTGATATTGGCTTCCGGATAGGCATTTTTGATGACGCGCATCATGCCTTTTGCAACGATATGATTCGGCAGACAGCCAAACGGCTGCGTGCAGATGATATTTTCCGTACCGGATTCGACCAGCGCAGCCATTTCCGCGGTAATGAGCCAGCCCTCACCCATGCTCACGCCCTGATTGATATAGCGGTCAGCACATTTGCGGAGATGTTCAAAGTCATGCGGCGGATCGAACACGCCGTGTTTTTTGACAGCGCGGATCTGCTGCTTCTGCATTGCATAGATGGCTTTATATCCCAGCCCGTTATAGAGCACGCTCTTGTCGATGAAATGATAGAGTTTTCCGTCCACTGCGGTGCTGACAGCACAATACATGACAAATTCGAGCAAAGAAGGGATCACCGGCTCGCAGCCTTCGGAGAGCAGATAGTCTTCCAGATGGTTATTTGCAAGCGGGGAATATTTGACATAGATCTCACCGACGATACCGACGCGGATCTTATTGCGAGCCGTCCGCGGGATGGCAGCAAAATCATCGAGAATTCGTTTATAGAGCGTATTGGTATGCAAGAATGCTTTTGTCTGGAAGGCTTTTGCGAGGCGTTTCTCCCATGTATGCAGCACTTTATCGGTCATGCCTTTTCTCAGCTCATAGGGTCTGCACTGATTGGCAACAAGCATCAGCAGATCGCCGTAGAGCACGGCATAGAGAAATTTGAGGAAGATGGCAGGTGTCATCTGCCAACCGGATTTGGGGTCTTTTTCCAGACCGGAGAAATTCAGAGAAATGACAGGCACCTGCGGGAACTGTTCTTTCAGCGCTTTCCGCAGCAAATGGATATAATTGGAAGCACGGCATCCGCCGCCGGTCTGTGTAATGAGCAGAGCCGTATGATCCGGGTCATATCTGCCGGATTTCAATGCTTCCATAAACTGTCCGATGACGAGCAGCGCCGGATAGCAGGTATCGTTATGCACATTTTTCAACCCTTCATCCACAACAGCGCGGCTTGCAGTCCGCAGCAGCTCACAATGATAACCATAGGGGCGGAGAATATTGATTAAAAGCTGAAAATGCACCGGAAGCATATCCGGCACAAGGATCTTATGGGTTTTCTTCATTTCTGGGGTGAATCTTGCCATTCTTCATTTCCTTTCGGGAATCATTCGGTGCTGAGATCAGAACCGGATCTTATAGGGAAAACCGATTGCTTCCACATGTTCCGGCATCACAGTCTGCACCGGAAAGGGTTTTTGCACCAGTTTCCCGTCTTTTGCACGCACCAGCGCACAAAGTGCCCCGATCTCGATGTGTTCCTGCCGGCAAAAATCGGAAAAACTGGTACAGAACGCATCAAAGAGGTCACTTTTCTTTTTCAGCAGGGAGACTGTTTCTGCCCATTGCGCAGTCCAGAAGCTCTGTTTGCGTTCCCGTTTCAGGATGGGCACATCAAAATGGGCTTCCTCGATCCGGCAAAAGCCGCTGACGATCTTCTGACCGTCTTCCTGCTCAAATTTGCCGGACTGCGCGTCCAGCTTTGCATAACTTTTCATGACATCCACATAAGTGCGGGCGATTTCCCTTCCTTGTTGAAAGTGGATGCTTTGCAGATCAATTTGTTTTGCTGCATGCAGATCTGCTTCCAGCCGCAGGGCATCGGCAAGGCTGCCGGAATCAGACTGCGGAGCCTTTGCATATTGATGATCCATTGATAACCGCCCCTTTCGTTAGAATTCGATCTGATACGGAAATCCGAACGCCTGGATCTTATCTTTTTTCGGATTTCGGAGCGTAAGCGGAAACGCATGATAATACAGCGTGCCGTCTTTTCCAAGGATCTGCGCCTGAAAGGGAAAATACATAATATCTTCCTCTAAGCAGAGCTGCCGGAACGCAGAGAGGAACACCTCAAATAATTCATGATCCGGAGTCAGCGAATAGATCTCCTGTTTTTTCCCCGTGACAAACCTGCGTTTGCGTTCCATTTTCACAAGCGGCAATTCAAAATCCTTTTCATTGATGGGGCAAAACCCGCGGATCAGCGCATGTCCTTCCACCCGTTCATAATCGCCGTTGCGGGCAGCGATCCGCGCTTCTTCCTCGATCATATCAATATATTTTGCCGCAATATTCTTTGCCTGATGATAGCGCCGGCTGCGGAAATCGGTTTCCATATCGCCGTGAATGCGCACTTCTGCCTTTAACTGGTCTATGAATCTCATGCAGATCATCCTTTTTGTTTTGGTTGACTTTCTTTTATTCTTTCTATGAAGCGCTTTTCAAAGTTAAAAGCGCCTTATTTTTATTATAACACAAATTTGCCTGACTGTCTACCCCTTTTTTGCCTGTGGAAGCGGCGAATCAGGGATTTTAACAAAAATGGATCGGTGAAGCGGTGATTGAGATTGGACAGCGCCTTCATGAGAAATCCGCCGCTTTATCTGCAAGCAGAGATTGACAAACCAACATGCGATGTGTTATACTTGTTGAAAGTACAAAAAAGGAGAAAATCATGCAGAAATATATTCTTTTGCTCCCGATCCTGTTTATTTTTCATGATATGGAAGAAATTATCGGTTTTGGATGGTTTTTCAGGAAAAATCCGCAGCTTTTTTCAAAATATCCAAAGGTAACAAAGGCATACAGAGACTACACAACGGAAGGTATGGCATTGGCAGTTTATGAGGAATTCATCCCGTTTTTCGGGATCAGTCTGCTGGCATATTTTCTGGAAAACACGATTTTATATGTTTTTTGGTATGGTTTGCTGCTTTCTCTGACCGCGCATTTTGTCGTACACATCGGGCAAAGCATCCTGCTCAAAACTTATATTCCGTCTTTGCTGACAAGTCTCATCTGCCTGCCGGTCTGCGTGCAGATGCTGCTGAAAACGGCGGATGATCTGACCTTTGATCGGACAAACATCCTGCTGATCGTGCTGAGTATCATTCTGATGATGCTGAATCTGAAATTTGCACATCATCTGATGCATCAATTCGGAAAACGCCTGCATGATCCGACTCCGAAATGATACGTTTTCCGCGCAAAAAAGAGAAGCCCCGAAGCAGAAACAGGCATGCTTCGGGGCTATATTTTTGGGTAAAAAAGGGCGAAAAGTACGTTTTTTTCAGAAACCGGACAAACGCCGCCGTTTTTC
>DMBA01000040.1 GCA_003446315.1 Ruminococcus sp.
GAGACAGCGAGAAATGGGAGAAAAAGCGCGAGCGAAATGCTGAAAACTATAAACGCCGAAAGAACAGTCAGCGTGATTCAGATGATTCAGTACAATTCAGCCCGATTCAGCATAATTCAGACAGTGATACTGTAACTGTTACTGATACTGATACTGTAACTGATACTGTTACTGGTACTGTTACTGATACTGTTACTGGTACTGATACTGTAACTGATAAAGAAGAAAGCGCGGACAAGCCGCATCGCGCACAAAAACAGTTTGTTCCGCCGACTGCGGAAGAAGTGCGGGCATACTGCCTTGAAAGAGAAAACAGCGTAGATCCGCAGCGCTTTGTCGATTTCTATACAGCAAACGGCTGGGTTCAGGGAAAGGGGAAACCGATCCGGGACTGGAAAGCAGCGCTCCGATTATGGGAGCAGCGTGAAACAGAGCTGCATCCCACTGCACCCGATAAACCCCGGCAGGACAGCAGCTTTGAACTGGCTGATTTTGACCGGCTCGTAAATCATTTCTAGGGCGGGAATATGCCGAAGGATCACAGCATGCAGCTATATGCATATCTGCTGCCTGCACAGTGACGCGCTGAACGCTGTGCGAGCGATTCCCCCTAACTTTGACCGGGCAGAAAAAGCCCCTCTCAAATCACATTCTGAGCGAAATGAGAGGGGCAGGATAGCAGCCGTTCTTTTCTGTTTTTGAAATGATGGAGGCGGCGGGAATTGAACCCGCGTCCGAAAACCGTTCCATCCGATCTTCTACGAGTGTAGTTTATCTTTTGCATTCCCTTTCCGCAGCGCCGACAAACAGGCTATACGAATCGGTAGCGCATTGTGCGACTGCTGATTATGCGCGTGGTCAGCAGACGTTCACCGCGTCATGACGCCAGACACCGGATACGCGGTAATCTCCGGGCTGACGGAGGCCTTAAGCGGCCATCAAAACGGAATCGTAGTTCTCGTTTAAATTTATAAGGTTGCACATTTTACGGGTTATGCGCCCGACTCGCAAATCAAACTTCCCAGCCCCCGTCGAAACCTTTACGCCCCCGAATGGGAAAAGCGGGATGCTTTTCTATCCTATTATACCGCATTTGCGGCGATTTGTCAACCGTATCAGAGCAATCGGATTTCCTGCGCATCCGCATTGACCTGAACGCGCGCACCATATGGGAGAATTGCTCTCGGTGCTGCATGTCCGAAATTGACATTATAGAGAATCGGCAGGTTCGGATTCTGCACGGCTTCCCGCCAGACCGCCTTGTATTCCTCATAGTATGTCTCATTGATCGGTTTGCCGACCAGAATGCCGTTGATATTTGCAAAAACGCCTGCTTCTCTGAATGTGTCAAGGATGCGCTTCAGCCGTTCCGGAGAGGGTGTTTCCTCGCTTGTTTCCGCAAAGAAAACCTTTCCGTTCCATTCGTCCGCCTGCGGGAAAATGCCGTATTTCTGCGAAAATTCACCATGCTTCTCAAAAACGGAAGCATCTATGAACGAATATTCTTTCAGCATCTCTGCATATGCTTCTGCACAGTCAGAGAGCAGCATTTCACCCATACTGTCAACACAGCCGCCGAGCAGTTCGCCTTCAAATACCGGATTGCCCTGTAAAAGCTCATAGCCGTTTGATTCCGCGTGTGATGCAGGCAGCGTACCAATCAACTCCCGTGCATAGCTGCTGCGCTCCTCATACCATGTATCTGAAGGTCTGATGACGCGCCCGTGATACGGTGCAAAACAGCTCTCAAACTGCGCTTTGGAATACGGCAGCATATCGCCGGAAAGTTCCGCAAGATCGCTGAGAAAGCTCTGTCCGTAATAGGTTTGCAGACCGAGCCGGTAAAACATCAGGTGATTGTTGGTCGTATCGGAATAGCCGAGAAAGAATTTCGGATGCTCCCTGACTGCCCTGCGAAATGATTCATCTTCCATCAGGCAGGGAAACGTGCGGAACGTGTCGATTCCGCCGATTGCAGTGATGATGCCGCTGATGCTGTCATCGAGAAAAGCCGCTTTGAGATCAGCGGCGCGCAGTTCCGGATGTTCCCAGATTGTCTGTACGCCGGCAAGCGCATGTTCTGTCACGACCGGTTCCAGTCCGAAAGCCCGCAGCCGCTTCACACCGAGTTCCAGCTCATGTGCGCAGTATGGTTCTCCGAGTTGTCCGTTTGAAAGAGAAATGATTGCAACGCGGTCGCCCTTTTGCAGCGGTCTTGGTTCGATCATGGCGGAACTCCTTTCACGGTTTTCTGAAATATCCGTTACATATTGCGTGATTTGACAGCGCGGTCAATATCGCGGTTTGCAGATTTGATCGCAGCATCCTCTCGCTTGTCATAGAGCTTTTTACCTTTGCAAAGCCCGATCTGCACTTTCACTCTGCCGTCTTTGAAATAGAGAGACAGCGGGATCAGCGTCAGACCCTGTGTTTTGAGTGTACCGAACAGCTTTAGGATCTCGCGCTTATGCATCAGCAGTCTGCGCACACGGCGCGGATCTTTGTTGAACACATTGCCCTTTTCATAGGGTGAAACATGCATATCACGCAGAAAGAGCTGACCGTCCTCAATGCTGCACCAACTGTCTTTCAGATTGACGTTGCCGTTCCGGATGGACTTCACTTCCGTACCGATCAGCTCAATACCTGCTTCATAGGTTTCGAGCACGAAATAGTCATGGCGTGCCTTGCGGTTTTCCGCAATTTGTTTGATTCCTGCCTGTTTCATGGTCAGCCCCCTTTTCACGGTTGTTTCTTCACGGTGATTCATTATACCATGTTTTTCACGATCTGTCAAGTAAAAACGCTGTCATATTTGCGTATTTGCTGCTGATTTACAATAGAATTGACATTGCATCCGATTTGTGATAAAATAGAATCATATACAAAGCGGATACGGGAAACAACATGCTTGAGGTGGATCATATGAATGAAGCAAAACGTGCCGCAAGGCAGCATAAGCCGAAACCCGCAGCTTATCTGACGCGGGATGCCGTTGAACAGACCGTGAAGGCGTGCGGAATTGACCGTTCCCGTTTTTCTGAGGTATCCAAGCTGCAATATCAGGAGATTCAGAAGCGGTTTTATTATGCGTTCTGTAATTACCGGTATCACACAGAGCCGCGATACACGGAAACAGAATTCCGTGCGGATTTGCAGGAAAAAGTGATCGCCGGAGCATTGCAGCAGCCGGACTGGGATACATTTATACAGGAAATCCGGAACGTGCTGCCGGATTCAGAAAAGCTGTATCTGCTTGCAAACAGCAAATGGGTATATGCAGGATATGCAGATGAGATCTGCCGTATTCTTTCGCAAACGGTAGACATCATGCATTGGAGTGATTTTGCAATATTTTCGATGTCTTTTTCATATTGTATCGCGTATGATGATATCGAAGAATGTGCCGTTCAGTATCAAAAAAAAGGAGTATGACATATGGAACAAACGCCGAATCCGGAAAGACTCCGCCCGTTTGCGGATGAAATCATGCAGATTGATTTTTTGTCGCATTGCGGAGAAAAGCCGCTGCCGGAGTATCCGTTTCCGGCAAAATATTGTGCGCGAAGTGCAGCGATGACAAAAGTCCGCGGCATCAAATGGGAGAACATCCAAATAAGTGCAGCCGGAGATCTGACAGAAAATCTCTGCCTGTATCATCGTCCGTATTATGATTCGTATTATAATTCGCTTGTGATTTCGCTGAAAGAGAGATATATCTCCCGCTGGCAGGAAATCGTGCAGCCGATCGCAGAAGCGCGTTTTGGAAAGGATGCAGAAAAAGTGACGGTATCCATGCGCTGGGATATCATACAAATACTGATTGGCAGATACTACGAAGAATTCTTTGCGCAGACATTATATCCGGATCTGCTGACGGTATACAAATCGGGACATCTTCCCGTTGGATGGAACGGCGCATATCCAGACGGAGCATTGCTGGTATACTGAGGTTTCCGATGAACGATCATAAGTGCTGTATCTGTCCCCGGAACTGCGGCGTTGACCGCAGCAGCAAAACCGGCTTCTGCGGGGAATCGAACACGATCCGCATTGCAAGAGCTGCCCCGCATATGTGGGAAGAACCCCCGATCAGCGGGAAAAACGGTTCCGGAACGATCTTTTTCAGCGGCTGCAATCTGCGCTGTATTTATTGTCAGAATCATGACATTGCGGTTTCGCATATCGGGTATCCGGTCACGCCGGAAAAGCTCCTTGATACGATGTTTTCTCTGAAAGAACAGGGCGTTCACAATATCAATCTTGTGACACCGAGCCATTATGTGCATGCGCTGATACCGGTTTTGCAGAAAGCGAAAGCAGCAGGCATCGGCATTCCGTTTGTCTGGAATGCATCGGGCTATGAAAAACCGGAAACACTTGCACTGCTGGACGGTCTGATCGACATTTATCTGCCGGATTTCAAATACATCCGCAGCGAGACTGCAAAAGCATATTCCGGTGCGCCGGATTATCCGGAGATTGCAAAGGCGGCACTTGCTGAAATGGTCAGGCAGTGCGGCGCACCGGTCATATCGCCGGAAACCGGACTGATGACACGCGGTGTGCAGGTGCGGCATCTGGTTTTGCCGGGACATGCACAGGAATCGCGGCAGATTCTCTGGTATCTGTATCAGACATACGGCAGCGGCATCGGATACAGCATCATGAATCAGTATACACCGATGCCGCAGATGAAAGCGCATCCGCTGCTTTCGCGCCGCGTCACCGAACAGGAATATGAAAATGTTGTGCGGTATGCAAAGCAGATCGGCATAGAGCATGCATTTACGCAGGAAGGGGAAGCCGCAAGCGAATCTTTTATTCCGGAATTTTCCGGATATCCGGAAAAATAAGCATATCAGAATACATGATGATATGCATTATAAAATTGATATTGTTTGATTTGATAAGGGGAAATCAAAATGAAGAAAA
>DMBA01000023.1 GCA_003446315.1 Ruminococcus sp.
GAGCAGTTTCGCTTTGCGAAACGTGCTCACCGCAGTGAGCGAAATCCCCCGCATGTAAGGAGCTCCGCAGGGGTGAATCCGAGAAAACGATCCAGTGGATCGTTTTCCGGAGAGGGGCACCCTGCGATAGAGGGTGCCCCTAAGTGAATTGCGCAGCAATTCACAAATTAACGGAGAATCTTAAGTTGTTGGCATTGGTATCCTTTCAGAATCCCATTTTGCGCTACAAACAGAAATGCATATATTTGCGAAAAACCGCCAAAGGGACAGTGTCCTTTGGCGGTTTTGGGCGGAACCCAATATCAATCATCGCTTCAGCGAAACCTTTTTTTATTTATCAAGTGCTTCCTTGGCGGTTTCCTCCACGATCCATTCCAGCTCATCGCGTTTGCGCATGATATCCTTCGCAAGTGCGAGCTGGCAGCGTGTGCGAACCAGATTGTGCTGCGGATAGTTGATCTTAAAATACTGGTCGCCGGTGATATAGTCATCGAGGAAACGGGCAGCAAGCTCGATCGTGATGGAGAAAGATGCAAGCACAAGGCTGTCGATCTCCGCTTTTGTCAGGCTGCTGCTGACCTCACCGATAAAGCCCTTGCAGAATGCACGGAATTTTGCAGTATCGAAATAAACGCGGCGGATCTCCGGCTCATCCTCAGCGGCAGTATTCGCAATGAATCGCACGGCATCGCCGAAATCGTACATTGCCATACCGGGCATAACGGTATCCAGATCAATGACCACGATCGGCATTTTGGTGATGCGGTCAAAGAGCACATTATTGGACTTCGTATCGTTATGGGTCACGCGGACGGGGAATTCGCCGTTTGCGTAACGAACAGAAAGCTCACCGGCAGTCCAGCGCACCGAGGAGATATATTCGATTTCTTCACGGACACTTGCCACTCTGCCGCAGGGATCCTGTGCCACATGTTCAAACAGTGTATCCAGGCGCTTTTTGGTATTATGGAAATCCGGAATGGTTTCATAGAGCTGCGAGCCGTCGAATTCGGAAAGCTGATTCTGGAATCTGCCGAACGCCTCACCGGTCGCAGCGATCACAGAGAGATCGTCGCAGGTATCGAATGTAATGGAATCGACCCAGTTCATCACGCGCCAGAAGCATTTCTGGTCATCGAACACATAGTTTGCGCCGTCTTCCGTATGGTGGAAATGCAGCGTGCGCTCATTCGGGAATTTCTCACGGATATACGAAGTCACAAGGTCGATATTGTGCATGATCTCGACCGGATTATGGAAAACCGTTGTATTGATGCGCTGGAAGATATACGCCTTTGTGGTACCGTCATCGCGGCGATAGGTCACACGGTAGGTCATGTTGATATTGCCGTTTGTGATAACATCAAAGGTATAGAGTTCACCGCGCAGACGAAAAGCGGTTCCGATTTGTTTTATGGTTTCAAACATGTTTCTGTCACTCCATTTGTTCACTTATTTTTATCATAAAAAGCCGCGTCTGTTCCGACGGATTTCTACGCCGGAGCAATACGCGGCAACACTCTTAGTATATCATGAAAGTGCAGGAATGTCAAGAGCAGAAGCAGATTTTGTCAGATATCTGTCACAAACGGCGTCAGCAGGATGATGACCATACAAACCGGGCATACATAGCGCAGCATGATATGCAGCAGCGCATACGCCTTAAATTTCTTTGCACTGACAAGCACTTCTTCTTCCACATATTTCGTGCCTTTGACCCATCCGATGAGGATACAGGTCAGGAATGCAACAATGGGCATCATAATATTATTGCTGATGAAGTCAAAGAAATCGAGGAACTGCATGCCGATGATCTCCACATGGCTCCATGCGCTGTAGCCGAGCACAGAGAGCATACCGAACGCCACACAGATCGCAGCCGTGATGAGACAAGCCGTCATTCGTTTTTTATGGAACTTCTCCATGATAATGGAAACAACGGTTTCGGTCAGAGAGATCGAGGAAGTCAGTGCAGCGAGCGCAACAAGAAGGAAGAACGCCGTTCCGACGATCTGACCGCCCTTCATGGTTCGGAAGACATTCGGCAGTGTGATGAACATGAGGCTCGGCCCTGCCTGTAGTGCTTCCTTGTCGCCGCCGGAGAAGACGAACACAGCCGGAACGATAATCAAGCCTGCAAGAATGGCAATACCGGTATCAAATATCTCGATCTGCCGCACAGACTGTTCCAGTGAATCCTCTTTCCGCATATAGGAACCGTAAGTGACCATAATGCCCATTGCAAGGGACATGGAATAAAAGAGCTGACCCATCGCGGCGGCAGTTGTTTTCAGCAGATCCTTCGCAGAAAAATCATGGAGATTGGGCAGCAGGTAATATTTCACGCCTTCTGCTGCGCCGTCCAGCGTAATGGTATAGACCGCAATGCCGATGGTCAGCAGCACGAGCACGGGCATGAGGATCTTGCTGATCGCTTCGATGCCTTTTTCCACGCCCAGCATCACGACGAGCACCGTCAGCAGCAGGAACACGAGGAAGAAGATCGTAGAACCGCCGGTCTGTGAGATAAAGCCGGAGAAATAGGAACCGTCGCCGGCAGCATCCGTGCCGTGTCCTGTGGCAAACGCGGTCAGATATTTCAGCACCCATCCGCCGATCACACAATAATAGGGCGTAATGATGACCGGCACGGCAGCAGCCAGCCAGCCAAGCGGCTGAAAGCGCGGATGAACGGCTTCATAAGCACCGATGACACTTTTTCCGGTACGTCTTCCGAGCGAGATCTCCGTAATCATCAGGGCAAAGCCGAAGGTCAGTGCAAGCACAATATAGATCAGCAGGAAAATACCGCCGCCGTATTTTGCAGCGAGATAAGGGAAGCGCCAGATATTTCCGAGTCCGACCGCAGAGCCTGCTGCTGCGAGAACGAATCCGAGCTTTGAGCCGAAACCGGCGCTTTTGGTATGCGTCTGTTCTTTTTGCATAATAGAACCGTCCTTTTCCATCAAAAAAGCATATGCTTCATCACAGCAAGACCTTCCCGCTTACATGTAGGGAAGGTCTTTGCAGATATCATCGTTTCAGGTGGGGATCAATAGTGGATCTTATCAGTCAGATAGGAAACCAGCTCTGTGATCGGGATGCGAACCTGCTCCATTGTATCACGGTCACGCACGGTCACGCAGTTATCCTTTTCCGCGGTATCGAAATCGTAAGTCACGCAGAACGGCGTACCGATCTCATCCTCACGGCGATAGCGCTTGCCGATGGAACCGGTATCATCGAAGTCGGTCATGAAGTGTGCAGAGAGCATCTCATAGACCTCGCGTGCCTTCTCAGAGAGCTTCTTGGAAAGCGGCAGGACAGCGCACTTGAACGGTGCGAGCATCGGATGGAACCGGAGAACGGTTCTGGAATCCGGCTTTTCGGGTGTGCCGAGTTCTTCCGTGTCATAAGCCTCTGTCAGGATGGACAGGAACAGACGCTCCACGCCGAGCGACGGCTCAATGACATAGGGGATATAGCGTTCATTTGTCTCCGGATCGAAGTAATCGAGTGTCTTGCCGGAAGTATTGCTGTGCTGGGTGAGGTCATAGTCAGTACGGTCAGCAACGCCCCAGAGCTCGCCC